>CAZVWX010000337.1:0-2268 GCA_964631105.1 uncultured Prevotella sp.
CAGAAATTAACAGAATAGCCGACGAGCAGCACGCCAACCGCTATACCAAACGGCTGGGCGCTAACACTTACCTCGTCATAATGCTCTATGCCGTGCTCAACAATTTCAACTCTCTCCGTGAGGTGGTGCCAGGGTTCGTATCAGCAGTCATCCGGCTGAAGCATTTCGGTATGAACTACGTTGTGCGTCGCAGCGCCCTTGCTGACGCCAACAAGAGACACCCGTCAGGGTTCTTCGATCCGTAATAGCTCTGCTCGCCCATCTGACCCATGTCGCGGAAATGCAGCAGCACGGTGTATCGTTGGTTGGTGTGCTCGGCGCAGATTCCAGCCCGTCGCCGACTTGTCCTCATGATGGTGCGGGAAAGCACGACGGGGCATTAGCGGTCTTCGCCGGGCAGGCTGATGCCAAAGACACGCTCCACGTTCATGTTGGTTTGCCGCGCGACGTCGGCGGTACTCGTCTGGTAACAGTCGGCCAGTGTGCGGAGTACGTCGGCGACAAAGGCGCTCTCGTTTCGTTGCCCGCGGTGTGGGACTGGCGCCATGTAGGGGCTGTCGGTTTCGAGCACGATGCGGTTCAGGGGCACCGTGGCCGGAAGGTCTTCGCGCAGATGGCTGCTCTTGAAGGTGAGCACGCCCCCGATGCCGAGGACGAAGCGTGGGAAGCGCAGGTATTCGGCCGCTTCGTGCGCATTGCCGGTGAAACAATGGAAGACGCCGCCGGGCAGGTCGCGCTCGTAGGCCTTCAGAATGTGGAGCAGCTCGTTTTGGGCCTTCCGGCAATGAATCATCAGGGGCAGGCGCGTGGCGCACGACCATTCCACCTGCGCCGTGAAGGCGGCTATCTGCTCGCGCTCGTATTCCCTCGACCAATAGAAGTCGAGGCCGCATTCGCCGATGGCAATGACGGATGGAGTAGGGGACTGTCCACGGCATCCGGCCAGACTCATGTCAATGGCATCTTTCATGCTCTTGAGCACCTGCGGCCAGTCGCCGCGCACCTCTTCGGGTTGCAACCCAATCATGGGATAGCAGTAGCCCGGATAGCGTGCGCAAACCTCGAAGACCGACCGGACGCTCTGCGCGTTGATGCCGGGAATGAAGATGGCGCCCACCCCGGCCGCACGGGCGCGCCCGATGACTTGCGGCAGGTCGTCGCGAAACTCCTCACCGTCGAGGTGGGCGTGGGTGTCGATGAAGCGTGTCGTCATTTCTTCCGGTGCAGCAAGATTTCGGCATAGCGGCGGAGCTCTCCCTTCCGGTTCACCTCTACATGCACCTCGTCCAGGTATTTCCGACTCTCGTCGAAGTAGAATTTTATCTTTTGCCGGGCCAGCTGTCCGATGCCGAGCTCGTCGTAGATGCGTGTGACGGCCTGCACCTTCTCGGCGCGGTCGAAGCGGGTGGCCGAAATCCATTTCATGAGCTCGGCCTTCTGCCGGGCGTCGGCGCGGTTCAGGGCGTTGATGAGCATGTAGGTTTTCTTGTTGGACGTGATGTCGCCCCCGATGGCCTTTCCAAACACCCGCTCATCGCCGTAAACATCGAGGAAGTCGTCTTGCAACTGGAAGGCGAGGCCAATCTTTTCGCCGAAGAGGTAGAGGTTCTTCTGATCGTCGGCGGGAGCGTCGGCAAGGATGGCTCCCATCTGCATGGCGCACGCCAGCAGCACGCTCGTTTTGAGCCGTATCATCTCGATGTATTCCTCTTCGGTCACATCGTTCCTGCTTTCAAACTCCATGTCGTACTGTTGTCCCTCGCCGATTTCCAGCGCCGTCCGTGTGAACAGGTCGAGCATGGTGCGCAGGTGCTTGTCGTCGCATTGCGCCATGCCTCGGAAAGCCAATACAAGCATGGTGTCGCCCGATAGCACGGCCGTGTTGTCGTTCCACTTCTTGTGGACGGTGGGCTGGCCGCGCCTCATGTCGGCGCGGTCCATCAGGTCGTCGTGCAGAAGCGTGTAGTTGTGATAAGTCTCCAGTGCGGCGGCATTCGGCATGATGTCTTCCGGATGATCCTTGTAGAGGTTGTAGGCCAGCAGCATGAGCGTCGGGCGCATCCGCTTCCCGCCGATGTCGAGCACATACTGGATGGGCTCATAGAGCGAATGTGGCTTACGTTCGTAGGGCAATTGCTTCAAGAAGAGGTTCACCTCGCTGGCAAGTACTTCTGCTGTCTTCATTTGCGTTTGGGATTATGGGGTTATAATTGAAATTCGATGGGGATGGCAAAGAGCGTCCTGCACGGCTTGTCGTTCTCTATGCCC
>CAZVWX010000338.1:0-2257 GCA_964631105.1 uncultured Prevotella sp.
TCGCCATTCTCGGCATGGACGAGCTTTCCGACGAGGACAAGCTCACCGTGGCACGCGCGCGCCGAGTGCAGCGGTTCCTGAGCCAGCCCTTCGCCGTGGCCGAGCAGTTCACGGGAACGCCGGGCGTGATGGTCTCCATCGACGACACCATCAAGGGCTTCAACGCCATACTCGACGGCGAGGTGGACGACCTGCCCGAGCAGGCCTTCCTCAACGTGGGAACCATCGACGACGCCAAGGAGAAGGCCAAGAAGCTGCTGGCCGCCGCACAAGCCTGACCACAGGAAGGGCGCGGCGCGAAAGCTCCTCATTCTGAACAAGCAACAACGAAACTGACGGATCATGTTACAGTTGAATATCATCAGTCCCGAAAGGGTGGTCTACAAGGGCCAGGTGGAGAACGTCACCGTGCCGGGCACGCTCGGCTCCTTCGAAATCCTCACCGACCACGCGCCCATCATCTCCTCGCTTGAGGCGGGCCAGGTGGAGTACACCACCAAGGAGGGACGGCAGCGGCTCGGCATCAAGAGCGGATTCGTGGAAGTGAAGAAGAACGAAGTGAACGTATGCGTGGAGGTGTAGACCGCATCGCCCGCCGCTACGAGAAGGCCCTGCTCTGGCTCGTCGCGGCCCTGGCGCTCGCCGCCCTGCTGGCCATGCAGGTGGCCCGGGACACCTGCATGGTGGCCCCGCTGGCGGCAACGGTGGCGTTCTCGCTGGTGTGCGGCGTGGCCTACGCCCGCTCGTGGCGGGCGGTGGCCCGGAAGGGCGGCGGCCAGCTCGCCAAGTTCTACATCGCGGCCTCGGCCCTGCGCATGATGGCCGCCGTGGCCGTGGCCCTGGCGGGAGCGGTGCTCCTGCGGCCCGACTCGCGGCGCATCCTGGGCTTCGAGGCCATCTTCGGAGGCTTCTACGCCGTCATCCTCGCATTCGACTGCATCTATTTCGCACGAGTTGAAAAAAGAAACAAAATCAATGAGAAATAAGAATTTGAAACACATCAGGCTTCTGCTTCTCGCCGTCGTGGCGGCCCTGGCGGCGGTTCCGGCGCAACTGCCGGCCCGCGACATGTCGGAGAAGGCACACGTCGACGTGAAGAGCATCCTGTGGGGGCACATCAAGGATTCTTACGACTGGCACGTCACCGACCTCGGCAACGAGCAACACAAGCGCCCGGTGGTGATCCACCTGCCGGTCATCGTGCGCACCACAACGGGGTGGCACGTCTTCAGCAGCGGCCAGTTCTCGGAAGAGGCCGACGCCAACGGCGACCGGCCGGGACCCTACAACCTGGTCATCAAGAACGGCGACGCCAGCAGCCACCCCAACAAGATTGTGGAGAAGGTGGGGGCGGAGGAGGTGAAGCCGCTCGACCTCTCCATCACCAAGACCGTGTGCGTGCTGCTCATCAACGCCGTGCTGCTGCTCCTGTGCGTGCTCATCCCGGCACGCTGGTGCCGCAGGCACAAGGTGGACGACGAGGCCCCGCGCGGGTTCACGGGGCTGATGCACATGTTCGTCATGAACGTCTACGACGACGTCATCAAGGCCTGCATGGGCGACGAGGCGCCGAAGTACGCGCCGTGGCTGCTCACGTGCTTCTTCTTCATCTTCCTGAGCAACCTCATGGGCATCGTGCCCTTCCCGCCGGGCGGGGGCAACCTCACGGGCAACATCGCCTGCACGTGCTTCCTCGGCGTGACGACGTTCCTCATCACCAACGTCACCGGGACACGAGCCTACTGGAAGGACATCTTCTGGCCCGAGGTGCCCCTGTGGCTCAAGGTGCCCGTGCCGCTGATGCCCTTCATCGAGCTCTTCGGCATCTTCACCAAGCCCCTGGCCCTGATCATCCGACTCTTCGCCAACATGATGGCCGGCCACGCCATCGCACTGTCGTTCGCCGCCATCATCTTCATCATGTTCGGCATTGCCGACAACGCGCTGGTGAACTGGCTCGCGGGCTCGGGCATGACGGTGGTGAGCGTGGCCATGAGCGTGTTCATGATGCTGCTGGAGGTGCTGGTGAGCTACATCCAGGCGCTGGTGTTCACCATGCTGAGCGCGGTGTTCATCTCGCTGGCCCACGTCCACCCGAAGGCCGCAGCCGCCTGAGGCTGCATCCGGAAGGGGGGACAGAAAAGAAACAAACTTATAACATTTAAAAATACCAAGATTATGATTTCATTATTGTTAGCAGCAGAAGTTGCAAAGTTGGGCGCCGCAGTAGGCGCAGGTCTTGCCGCAATCGGCGCAG
>CAZVWX010000339.1:0-2242 GCA_964631105.1 uncultured Prevotella sp.
AGCCCATCTCGGTGGAGAACATCAGGTTGAACTGGCGCACGTCGGTCCAGTTCTTCGTTCCGCTGATGGGGTCGGCGATGCCCTCGTCCTCGATGATTTGCCTGAGCTCGGCCAGGTCGGGCCCCTGCATGGCGGCGGTGTAGCGTGCGTGCAGGGCGTCGCGCTTCTTCTGGTGCTCCAGCACGCGCGGGTTGGTCTGGCGGAACTTGGCCTCGTCGAAGGCCTCGCCGAAGCGCTTGGCGGCCTTCTTCACCTCCTTGTCTATCTTCTCGTCGTATTTGGCAATCTGGTCTTCGATGAGGTTGTCGGCGCGGTAGCGCTTCTTCGAGTCCTTGTTGTCGATGAGGGGGTCGTTGAAGGCGTCGACGTGGCCCGAGGCCTTCCACACCGTGGGGTTCATGAAGATGGAGGCGTCGATGCCCACGATGTTGTCGTGCAGCAGCACCATGCTCTGCCACCAGTATTGCTTGATGTTGTTTTTCAGCTCCACGCCGTTCTGGCCGTAGTCGTAGACGGCGGCGAGCCCTTCGGGATAGATTTCCGAACTGGGGAAGACGAAGCCGTACTCCTTGCAGTGGCTTACAATCTTCTTGAATACATCTTCTGCCATGTGTTGTGATATATATGGTTATGTCTGTTTCCAGCCTTGGCGGGCGGCGGCTGTCGGGGGCCGCCGTCCGCTTTTCCGTGCAAAGTTACGGCTTTTTTCCCGAATAGCGAACGTTTCGGGGGCTTTATTTCGCGCGGCGGCCGGTATCTGGGCCTTGTGCGCCAGCCGGGTGACGTGTCGCAGGGGCTTTATTTCGCGCGGCGGTCAGTATCTGAGCACCCTTCCGGGCTTGATGCGCTTGTGGTGGGGCTCCTTGTCGGGGTAGCCCAGGATGCAGCAGCCTATGCCCACGTGGTCCTCCAGTCCGAGCCGGGCGAGCACCTCGCGGCCCTCGGGCAGCTCGAGCATCTCCTTGCAGCGGTTGATCCAGCACGACCCCACGCCGAGGGCGTAGGCGGCGTCCTGCATGGCCCCGATGACGAGCGAGCCGTCCTTGACCGGGTTCAGGTCGTATTGCGGCGAGCCGTCGTAGCCCGGATCCTTCGGGGCCACGACGAGGCACACCGTGGGGGCCCCGTAGAAGGGGTCGGCCTTGCTCTTCCATATGCGGTTGTTCAGCTCCGAGAGCGCCTTCACCTTGTCGGGGTCCTGCACGATGATGATTTTCACCAGCTGCTTGTTGCTCCCCGTGGGTGCGTTGAGGCCGCAGTCGACGATGGTCTGCAGGTCGGAGTCGCTGATTTGTTGCTGCTTGTACGACCGGCAGCTGCACCGGTTGAGCAGCATTTCTATGGCGTCCATGTTGCTTCTTGCTTGGGTTTGGATAGTCGTGTGGGGTGTTCCCCGCGCTGGGGCTTACACCAGCGTGGCCACCACGTCCTCGCGCGAGCCCGGCAGCAGGTCGATGACGGGAATCTCGGGCATGGTGTAGCATCCGGGCTGCAGGCGCGTCGTGGCGCGCGCCACGTCGACGAGCACCTGTCCGGTGAGGGCCGGGTTGTTGATGCTCATGTCGAAGGCGAAGCGCTGGTTCTGCGTCTTGCCGCTCACGCCCTTGCGCGTCATGTGTACGCCGTGGCCCATGTCGCGCACTTCGTCGACGCTGTTCACCTGGAACACGTGCAGCTCGTCGTGCGCGAAGTAGTCGTCGGCCTTCAGCTCGGCCGTCACCTCCGGCAGCGTGGCGCCGTCCTCTAGTTCCACGTACACCATGCGGCGGTGTATGCCCTCGCCCAGGGGTATGGTCATCGAGAGCGCGTTCTTCACGCCCTTCTTCGAGCGTGCCACCACGCTGTGGCCCATCGACATGCCCGGGCCGAAGTTGGTGTAGCTCAGCCCCTTGGGGGCCAGCGCCTGGAGCAGGACGCGCACCACCGAGTCGGAGCCCGGGTCCCATCCGGCCGAGATGACGCTCACGGTGCCCGTGGCCTTGTTGGCGGCCATCTGCTGCGTGCGGTAGTCGAGGATGCTCGTGTGGATGTCGAAGCTGTCCACGGTGTTGATGCCGAGTTTCACAATCTGTCCGGCATACTCGGGGCAGAGGCGGGTGGGCGTGGCGAGGATGGCCACGTCGACGGCGCTCAGCTTCCTGATGTCGTCCACCACCTCGTAGGCCGCCAGCTAGGCGGGTTTGTCCTTGTCGCCCTGCCGGCGCACGATGCCGGCGATTTCAAAGTCGGGCGCGGCCTCCAG
>CAZVWX010000340.1:0-2236 GCA_964631105.1 uncultured Prevotella sp.
GGGGGGCGTCATGTTCGGGCTCATCTGCGTCTTCTATGTCGCCAAATACCTCTTCCACGACCGGAAGCGGTAGGCCGCGGCCCTAGCGCACCATCTTCTTGCGGCAATCGGGGCAGATGCCCACAAGCAGGCAGTTGGCCCCGTGGACAACATAGCCCTCGGGCACGCTGAAGTCGGGCACGGGCACGTCGTAGAGGCAGATGGTGCGGTGGCACCGCTCGCAGAAGAAGTGGGCGTGGGTGTCGTCGTCGCCGTCGTCGTCGTGGCTCATGCACAACTCATACTTCACCTGCCCCTCGCCGTCCTCGATGGTGTGCACCAAGTGGTGCTCCCTGAAGACGGCGAGCGTGCGTGATATGTTCGACTTGTCGATGGTGCCGATGCGCCTCTCCAGCTCCGACATCGACAGCGGGCCGCGGCTCCTGCCCAGCTCGCGAGCTATCACGATGCGGTTGCCCGTGGGCCGTATGCCGTGCTCCTGGAGCCATTCGTCATATTCCATCCTGCTCGAGTCCTCCGTGGTTTCTTATTCGTCAATCAACTTCATCAGCTCGTCCACCGTGCCGTCGACGCCGCGCCCGGCCACGTTGAGCGTCACGTCGTAATTGCGTGCGTCGTACCAGTCCTTGCCCGTGAACGTCTTCGTGAACACCTGCCGCGTGTAGTCGTTGTCGCTGATGAGCTCGCGCGCCTTGGCCTCGTCCACGTGGTACTGGCTCTCCACCCGCTTCAGCCGGAACGACAGCGGCGAATGCAGGAACACGCGCAGGGCGTTGGGGTGGTCCTTGAAGACATTGAAGCCGCACCGCCCGATGACCACGCAGCTGCCCCCGGCGGCTATCTTCTTCATCGCAAGCTCCTGCGAGGCGTAGAGCTGACGCGAGGTGATGTCGCGGGGATTCACCGCATACTCGTTCATGCTCATGAACGACTGGTAGAACTGCGTGAAGTCGTCCCACCACGAGGGGCGGCGCTCCTCCAGGCGCTCCACCTCGTTCTCCGTCATGTTGAACTTCTCGGCCACGGCCTTCAGAATCTGCCGGTCCACCATGGGCACGTGCAGCCGCGCGGCCAGCCTGGCACCTATTTCATGCCCGCCCGTGCCAAACTCACGGTTGATGGTAATCACAAAAGTCTCGCTCGTTTTCATGGTTACTCCTTTCTTTGTTGGTTTCTGTTGCAAATATACGAAATAAATGGATAGGTTGTGCGCCTTGCACCGTCTTTTTTTAGAATGAGGGGAAAGTATTCTGAGAACAAAGGGAATGTGATCTGAGAACAAGGGGAAAGTATTCTGAGAACAAAGGGAATGTGTTTTGAGAACAAAGGGAATGTGTTTTGAGAATGAGGGGAAAGCATTCCGCCGGACGCCAACCTTGATGCCCGTCACCCTCCGGACGCTGCCGGTGACACCCATCTCCGGCCTCCGTCGCGTGCCCACTCCGGCCATGGACATCCCCCCTCTCCGGCCTCCGTCGCGTGCCCACTACGTCCATGGACATCCCCCTCTCCAGCCTCCGCCGTTTGCCCGACCCGTCCATGGACATTCGGCGGGCAAGAGAGGAAAGGCGTTGGTCCAAGTCATGAGAAACCGACTTCAGTTGTCAACTATTCTCCCATCAATTTGAAGAAAGGCCTTCTTGCAAAGTGTAAGTGCCCTTCTTCGACTCGAAGAAGGCCGTTCTTCGAGGCAAAGAAGGCCGTTCTTCGGACTGAAGAAGGCCGTTCTTCGAAACGACCCCCTATTTTTCTCGCATCTTTACAAAACCGTAAGCAAATCGAGGAAGAAAGTTCGCAGAATGTCGCAAGAAGCCGGAATATCCTGACTTTCTGACGAACCTGGGGGTTTGGCAGACAGAGAAGAAATGTAAATATATCTTCAATCCAGGCTTTCCTTGCCAACGGAAGCCCGCACGAAGTCCGCCGCCCTGCACGAAAACCGTGGGAAAACGAAAAGGCGGCAAAGCCTGGACATGCCAGACTTTGCCGCCTGAATCAATGATACTGGGCTTTCGCCATGGCTGCGGCTACTCCTCGACGGCTGCCTGCGCGGCGGCCAGCCGGGCTATAGGCACCCGGAAAGGAGAGCAGCTCACATAGTCGAGGCCCGTGCGGTGGCAGAACTTCACCGACTGGGGCTCGCCACCATGCTCGCCGCAGATGCCGCACTTCAGCTCGGGCTTCGTGGAGCGGCCTTTCTTCACGCCCATCTCCACGAGCTGGCCCACACCCGTCT
>CAZVWX010000341.1:0-2221 GCA_964631105.1 uncultured Prevotella sp.
AGCTAGAAGCAGCAGATTTACAGTCTGCCCCATTTGGCCACTCTGGAAACTACCCTCTCAACTTGTCAATTCCTTCCGGGCCGCCGCCCTGGGCTTTCCGCGCCGGCTCCCTCGCCCTGCCGGGCCTGCCGCCGCCACGACCCTGCCGGTGCGCCCGCGGCCCCTTGCAGCCGCCTGACGGCCCGCGTCAGGACTCGTCGGAAAACGGCTGCAAAGATACGGCTTATTTTTTGAATCGCCAAATGTTTTAGGCGATTTTTTCATCTGTTGCGCATTTTTTCCTTAAATTTGGTCAACTGGACCTTCATCGAGTCCACGGCCAGGTCGACACTCTCCTCGAAGGTGTCGGCCACCTTCTCCACGTGCAGCGCGCTGCCGGGCACCTTGACGGTGAGGTCGGCCTCCTTGTTCATGGCGGTGGCGGGCTTCACCACCTTGAGCTGCACCTCCACCTTCTGAATATCCTCATACGCCTTCTCCAGCTTGGCGACTTTCTTCTCGATGAACGCCTGCAACTTCTCGGTAGCGTCGAAGTGAATCGACTGAATCTTGATTTCCATAGTTACCTCCTGTTTATTTGGTTTTAAAAAGGGTTAGGCCCGTGGATGGGCTTGTTCGTACACTCGCTTGAGCTGCTCGAAGGTGGTGTGGGTGTAAATCTCGGTGGTGCCGAGGTTGGAGTGGCCGAGCAGCTGCCTGACGCTTTCCAGGCTCGCCCCGTGGTTGAGCATGGCCGTGGCGAAGGTGTGCCTCAGCACGTGGGGCGTGCGCTCGTGCAGGGTGCACACCCGCGAGAGGTGCTTCCTCACCTCGTAGCGCACGTGGTAGTCCTTCAGCCGCCGCCCGTCCTCGCCCACGAAGAGAGCCTCCGAACGGCGCTCCACCTCGCGGTTCCTGCACCTTATATAATTAATGAGGGCCTGCTCCAGGTCGTCGCCGAAGGGGATGATGCGCTGCTTGTCGCGCTTGCCGGTGACCTTGGGCTCGTGGTTGTCGAAGCTCACATCGCGGTCGTTGAGGCCGACGAGCTCGGCGAGGCGTATGCCCGTGTCGTAGAAGGTGAGGATGATGGTGCGGTCGAGCTGTTCGGCGTAGCTGTCGCCCCACGCCTGGCCGTCGAGCAGGGCGGCCATCTCGCTCTCCTTGAGGAACTGCGGCAGCCTCCTGGCGCCGTGGGGGCCGCGGATGGTGGCGGTGGGGTCGGCGGCGACGTACTTGCGGATGAGGGCAAAACGATAAAAGGAACGCAACGCGCTCAACCTGCGGTTGATGCTTCTCGCATTGTTTCCTTTCTCCATCATGCTCTCCATCCAGTCACGGATGACGTCGGCGTCGACCGACTGCCAAGAGAGATGACTGTCCAAATTTTCGAAATACGCCTCGAAGGCCCGCAGGTCGCTGCCGTAGTCGGCCACGGTCTTCGCCGACCGGTTGAGCTCGAAACGCAAGTAGTTCAAAAATTCATTTATCATCACGCTTTCGCCGCTTTACACATGGGTATGTTTTCGGCAACGAATATACGGAATAAAATTCAAACTACCAAATTTTTCGGCGACTTTTTTAGTCCTCGCTGGCACGAAGGTGCTGTACGTAGATGGCGTGCTCCATCTTCAGGCGCTTCTTCACCGAGGGCTTGACGAACTGCTGACGGGCGCGCAGCTCCTTGATGACGCCGGTCTTCTCAAACTTTCTCTTGAACTTCTTGAGAGCTCTCTCGATGTTTTCACCATCTTTGACAGGTACAATAATCATGCTTTTTTGCTTTAAATTTTAAATTGTTGAACTTCGCTTTGAATCTTCTTGCGGCGTGCCGCCACATTTTGCGGGTGCAAAGTTACATCTTATTTTCCAATCAGACAAACTTTTATCGCAATTTTTTCGGCTGCGGAAGCAATCCGGGGGCGTGCGGAACGGCCTCCGGCGGGTCTCGGCGCCGCACCGGCGGATGACGCGGACGCCGGCGGATGAGTACGGAACACCGGTGGCAGGCAGCGGGCGGGCGTGACATCAGCGGGCGGTCGAACGCCCTCCCGGGGCGTGCGGGCCGGCACAAGGCGCGGCCCCTGCACGCGGCTGCCCGCAGCGGCAACGGGGCAAGGAACACAGCGCGTCGGCAAGACGACACACATGGACAAACTCGATGAGCAGCCGACTTGCATTGTCAACTATTCTCCCACCGGTTCGGGGAACGGCCTTCTTGCAATGTGTAAGCGGCCTTCTT
>CAZVWX010000342.1:0-2214 GCA_964631105.1 uncultured Prevotella sp.
CAGCTGGCGGCCTACTTCAAGAATCACGACTTCGACGCGGCAAAGTCGGTCGTGCCCGTCGGGGCCGGCGGCGCCATCCTCGACGGGGCCCACCGGATTGCCGCCCTGGCCTATTGGGACAAGGAGGTCACGATTGCTCGCTTCGCCGACGTGGAGCCCGTGGCGGCGTTCGATTATGCTTATTTCCGGAGCCGGGGGCTGCCGCTGGCCACGGCCGACATGATGGCTGCCGAGGCCTTGCGGTGGAAGGACGACATCCTCGTGGCTTGTGTCTGGCCGAGAATCGGCGACGGGAAGGAGCGGCAGCGCGTCATCGATGCCATTTCCGGATTCGCGCGCCCCTATTACCAGAAGTCGCTTCGCGTGCCCTTGAAGTCGTTCATCAGGCTCATCGCCAGCGTCTACCGCGCCCAGCCGTGGGTGGGAACCGAGGAGAACCACTTTGCCGGGGCCGCCGACAAGGCGATGAACTGCTATGGAAGCTGTCGGAAGGTGACGTTCGTCTTCTTTGAGTGCTCCAATCTGGAGGCCGTGCTGCAACTGAAGGACCGCATCCGCGCGATGTTCGCCTATGGCAAGCACTCGCTCCACATCACCGACAACCAGCGCGAGACCGAGGACATAGCCCGGCTGGTGCTTGCGCCCGAAGGCATGAGGGAATGGCTCTATGCCGGCAATGGCGCGGGAAGGGTGCTGCAATGGGCCGACAGGTGGCGGGAGTTCCTGTTCATGGCACGCGGCCTCTATCTGACGAGGCTGAAGGTGGCGGTTTACAATTTGATTACATTGAAGTTTCTCAGAAAATAAAAGACTGGCATGCAGAAGAAACGTCTTTTCATCATCATCGACTCACTGGTGGCCGCGGGGGCGGAGAAGAGCCTGACCACCTTCTTGTCCGTGCTCGATTACACCAGGTTCGAGGTCAGCCTCCAGCTCTTCGGCTACGGGGGCGAGTTTGAGCGCTACCTGCCCCGCGAGGTGCGTCTCTTGCCGCCTTTCGGCTATACGGAGTTTGCCAGGAAGAGCCTCTGGCGCCAGCTGGCGACGCTCGACTTCAAGAAGATTTCGGCACGCATCAGATACTCGCTGGCCTTGAGGAACAGCGGAAAGCTGATACAGGCCGACCGCGCCCGCCTCTACTGGAAATACGTCTCGCCCTGCCTGCCCCAGGCCCCGGGGCCCTATGATGTGGCCATAGCCTATGCCCAGGGGCTGCCCACGTTCTATGTGGCCGAAAAAGTCCGGGCGGCGGTGAAGTTCGCGTGGGTGAATGTAGACTACCACTTGAAGGGCGTCAACAGGGACTTCCAGGAGCGGTTCTATTCGGAAATGACACACATCGTGGCCGTCTCCGACTCATCGCTCCAGGTCTTCAAGGCCGTCTATCCGCGGCTGGCCGCACGCATGGTGGTCATCTGGGACATGCTCGACGCCCGCCTGATAGAGCGCATGGCGGCGGAGCCGATGGAAAAGCCGATGGACACGTCGGTGCCCCGGCTGGTGACGGTGGCGCGGCTGAACAAGCCGCAAAAGGGCTACGACATCGCCCTGGAGGCGTGCCGCATCCTCCGCGACAGGGGCGTCGCCTTCAAGTGGTATGCCGTCGGCAGGGGGCCTTACGAGCCGGTGATGCGGGAGTTCATCGCAAAGCACCATCTGGAGGAGCGCTTCATCCTCCTGGGGGCCACGCCCAACCCCTATCCCTACATCAAGAACTGCACCGTCTACGTGCAGACATCGCGCCACGAGGGCTACGGGCTCTCCATCGCCGAGGCACGCATCCTCAACCGCCCGGTGGTGACCACGGCCTACGAGGGCTGCGACATGCAGATGGTTCCCGGAAAGAACGGCCTGGTGACCGACTTGACACCCGCCGGCGTGGCCGATGCCGTGCAACAGCTTCTGACCGACAAACCGCTCTACGACAGCATCGAGGCGTATCAGAAGCACGAGAAGAAGGGAAACACCGAAGAGATAGAGAAATTCTATCGGCTGGTGGGTGAATAGTCCGGGAGGCAGAGAAGAGGGCGGGATATGCGTGGGGAAAGTGTCACCCCGCGACGTTGTCCGCGGCTCCTGCAAGCATGCGGACACCTGCCGGAACGCAAGAAAATGCTGTCTTTGCAGGGTGCCAGGCCTTGGTGATTGTCAAGGCAGGGCGGCTTGCATTGTCAACTATTCTCCCATCGATTTGAAGAACGGCCTTCTTGCAAT
>CAZVWX010000343.1:0-2208 GCA_964631105.1 uncultured Prevotella sp.
ACGTGAACGGCATGCTGCAATACAACCGGCGGCTGGGCAAGGCGGGCCGCAACTTCACCCTGCGCGCCGACGGGGCCTACAGCAAGAGCGACAGCAAGAGCCTGTCGGTGAACGCCACGCGCCTCTGGCTGCTGCGGACGCTGGCCGGCGAGGACTCCACCTACCAGACCAACCGCTACAACCTGATGCCGACGAAGACGTGGAGCTACACCCTGCAGGGCACCTACAGCGAGCCCATCTTCAAGGGCGGATTCCTGCAGCTGCGCTACCAGTTCGGCTTCCAGCGGCGCAAGAGCGACCGGTCGACGTACGACTTCAGCGACGAGACGGGCGACTTCACCTCCATCGTGCCGTCGTACCGCGACTGGCAGCGCTACCTCGGGCTGCTGCCCAGCTCCATCGACGACTACCTGGACGAGGACCTGAGCCGCTTCGCCGAGTACAAGACCTACACGCACCAGGTGGACCTGACGTTCAGAATCATCAAGAAGAGCTTCCAGCTCAGCGCCGGCGTGATGGTGCAGCCGCAGAAGACCAACTTCGTGCAGGACTACCAGGGCGTGAGCGTGGACACGACGCGCACGGTGACCAACTTCTCGCCGACCTTCGACCTGCGCTACAACTTCTCGAAGCAGCACCGCCTGCGCATCAACTACCGGGGCACCACGTCGCAGCCGTCGATGAGCGACCTGCTCGCCATCACCGACGACAGCAACCCGCTGAACATCACCAAGGGCAACCCGGGGCTGAAGCCGTCGTTCACGCAGCGCCTGAACGCCGACTACCGCAACTACATACAGAGCCACATGCGCTTCATCTTCGCCAACGTGAACTTCTCGACGACGCGCAACAGCATCAGCAACCGCGTGACCTACAACGAGACGACGGGCGGCCGCGTCACCCAGCCGGAGAACATCAACGGCAACTGGAACGTGGGCGGGCGGTTCACCATCAACACCGCCATCGACACGGCGGGGGTGTGGAACGTGAACGCCTCGACGGGGGCGTCGTACAACAACAACGTGGGCTACCTGACGCTGGACCGCACGTCGAGCAGCGTGAAGAACACGGTGAAGAACACGCAGCTCTCGGAGCGCCTCGGCGGCAGCTACCGCAACGAGTGGATGGAGCTGGAGCTGAACGGGCGCGTGAACTGGAACCACGCGCGCAACGAGCTGCAGCCGTCGAGCAACCTGGACACGTGGCAGTTCACCTACGGCGCCGACCTGAACGTGACGCTGCCGTGGGGCATGACGCTCTCGACGGACATCCACATGAACAGCCGCCGCGGCTACAACGAGAGCTCGATGAACACGAACGAGCTGATATGGAACGCGCAGGTGGGGCAGGGCTTCTTCTCGGGGAAGCCGCTCACCATCACCCTGCAGTTCTATGACATCCTGCAACGGCAGAGCAACTTCAGCCGCGCCATCTCGGCCTACAGCCGCACGGACACGGAGTACAACGCCATCAACAGCTATGTGATGCTGCACGCCATCTACCGCGTGAACATCTTCGGCAACAAGCAGGCGCGGCAGGACAACCGGCAGGACGACCGGCAGGCGCGCTTCCGCCGCGGCGACTTCGGCGGGCCGGGCGGCCCCGGCGGCCAGGGCGGTCCGCCTCCCGGTGGCGGCGGCTTCGGCGGCCCGAGGTGAAAGGACATCGGGGCGGGGCAGGAGGATGCCCCGCCCCGATGTCGTTCTGTGTGGGGGCAAGGCTGGGGGCGTGACGCCGCCACGGCAAGTGGACGCGTGCCTTGTGGCGTGCGCGGATGTGGCGCGTGGCGTGCGTGGATGATGCGCTGCACCATGCGCCACATTTCCGCTGCGTATGTCCACTGCAGGGGCCGCGCCTTGTGCCGGCCCGCACGCCCTGAAAGGGCGTTCATGCGCCTGGGGTGCTCATGTATGTCCACCCTCCGTGGGTGTGTGAAACGCCCTCCCGTCGCCCGGGGCCTGCACAAGGCACGGCCCCTGCCGTGGACAATCGCCGGAAAGCACAGGCCGGGCGTTGTTTCCCGTCATGAAAAGCCGACTTGCATTGTCAACTATTCTTCCATCGATTTGAAGAACGGCCTTCTTGCCATGTGTAAGCGGCCTTCTTGGCATCGAAGAAGGCCGTTCTTCGAGGCCAGGAAGGCCGTTCTTCGAACCGAAGAAGGCCGTTCTTCGAACTGACCCCCTATTTTTCTCGCATCTTTACAAA
>CAZVWX010000344.1:0-2205 GCA_964631105.1 uncultured Prevotella sp.
GCTTGGTCTTGCCGGCGCTGATGTCGGCCTTCACACGCTCGATGGCGGCCTTGTTCATCGAGGAGTTCAGGTAGTGGGCCACGCCGTCGTCCTCGCTGATGCCGTTGATCACGTCCACCTGGTTCTTCATCAGTGCGATGAGCGGCGAGACGACGATGGCCGTGCCCTCCATGAGCAGCGACGGGAGCTGGTAGCACAGGCTCTTGCCGCCGCCGGTGGGCATGAGCACGAAGGTGTCCTTGCCCGCCAGCAGGTTGCGGATGATGGCTTCCTGGTCGCCCTTGAAGTTGGTGAAGCCGAAATAGTGTTTGAGGGCCTTCGCTAGATTCACTTCTCTTGTCATGATTAGGTTTTTAGGGGGGTTGTTCCGGCCCGGCCGGGGTGGGGTGGTAGGGGCCCGGGCCCGCGGGTGAGGGTCCGGGCGTGGTCTCTAGGCCGACTCGAGCTTCTGCAGGTGCGCCTTGCCGATTTCGGCCTTGGCGTAGTCGAGGGTGACGGTGAACGTCTTCACCCGCTTGGAGGGAATCTCGAACATGGCGTCGTTCATGATGGCCTCCACGATGGAGCGCAGCCCGCGCGCGCCGAGCTTGTACTCCATGGCCTTGTCGACGATGAAGTCGAGCGTGTCGTCGTCGAACTTCAGCGTGATGCCGTCCATGGCGAACAGCTTCTCATACTGCCTCACGATGGAGTTCTTGGGCTCGACGAGAATCTTGCGCAGGGCGTCGCGGTCGAGGGGGTTCAGATAGGTGAGCACCGGCAGGCGGCCGATGAGCTCGGGTATGAGCCCGAACGACTTCAGGTCTTGCGGCAGGATGTACTTCATGAGGTCGTTCTTGTCGATTTTCCTCACGTTCTGCACCGAGTTGTAGCCCACCACGTGCGTGTTGAGCCTTTGTGCTATCTTCCGCTCTATGCCGTCGAAGGCCCCGCCGCAGATGAAGAGGATGTTCTTCGTGTCCACGTGGATGTACTCCTGGTCGGGGTGCTTGCGCCCGCCCTGCGGCGGCACGTTCACCATCGTGCCCTCCAGGAGCTTCAGCATGGCCTGCTGCACGCCCTCGCCGCTCACGTCGCGCGTGATGCTGGGGTTGTCGCTCTTGCGCGCCACCTTGTCAATCTCGTCGATGAAGACGATGCCCCTCTCGGCGGCCTCGACGTTGTAGTCGGCCACCTGGAGCAGCCGGCTGAGGATGCTCTCCACGTCCTCGCCCACGTATCCGGCCTCGGTGAAGACGGTGGCGTCGACAATGGTGAACGGCACGTCGAGCAGGCGGGCGATGGTGCGCGCCAGGAGCGTCTTGCCCGTCCCGGTGCTGCCCACCATGATGATGTTGCTCTTCTCTATCTCCACGCCGTTGTCGTCCTTGGGCTGCTGCAGCCTCTTGTAGTGGTTGTACACTGCCACGGCGAGGTAGCGCTTGGCCTCGTCCTGGCCGATGACGTATTCGTCGAGGTATTTCTTGATTTCCTTCGGCTTGGGCACCTTCTTCAGCTTGGGCGACTTCGTGCCGCCCGCCTTTCCGTAGACTCCCGTCGACTGGGCTATCTCGTAAGCCTGCCGGGCGCAGTCCTCGCAGATGAAGCCGCTCAGGCCGCTGATGAGCAGTTTCACGTCGGCCTCGCTCCGGCCGCAAAAGCTACATACTTTCTTTGGCATTTTCTTTCTTTCCGATTTGTTGGGTTCACTTCGGCCTTTTCCTCGCCCGGCGGGGCAAATGCGCTTTGCCCCGCCCTGTGGCTCATCGGGCAGGCCTGTTTCCTTCGTTTTCGTTCTTCAGTTTCCGCTGTTTCCTCCGGCCTGGTCACTTCTTGTCGGCGCCCGGCTTGTTCTCCAGCACGGTGTCGATCATGCCGTAGGCCTTGGCCTCCTGGGCCGTCATCCAGTAGTTGCGGTCGCTGTCCTTCCACACCTTCTCGTAGGGGGTGTGCGAGTGGTTGGAGATGATGGTGTAGAGCTCCTTCTTGAATTTCTGTATCTCCTGCGCCTCAATCTCGATGTCGGAGGCCTGCCCCTGCACGCCGCCCAGCGGCTGGTGAATCATCACGCGGCTGTGGGGCAGGGCCGAGCGCTTGCCCTCCTGGCCTGCCACGAGGAGCACGGCGGCCATCGACGCTGCCATGCCCGTGCAGATGGTCGCCACGTCGCTGGTGATGAACTGCATGGTGTCGTAGATGCCCAGGCCGGCGGTGACGCTTCCGCCC
>CAZVWX010000345.1:0-2205 GCA_964631105.1 uncultured Prevotella sp.
CCTTCTTTGCCTCGAAGAACGGCCTTCTTCGATGCGAAGAAGGCCGCTTACACATTGCAAGAAGGCCGTTGCTGGAATCGACGGGAGAATAGTTGACAACGCAAGCCGGTTTCCCTTGACGGGAAACAACGCCAATGCGCTTGCCCCATCACCCTTTTCTTGAGTTCCGGCCAGTGGCCGCCGCCTCGCACGGGTGGCTCGTGCCCCGGCGCTCAGCGGCCCATCATCCTCACCTCCCGGCCCAGCTTCTTGGCGGGGCTTTCCATGAACAGCCAGTAAGCCACGGGCATGACGGCCAGGATGAAGAACATCGTGATGAGCGTGCCCCAGAAGATGACGGCCGCCATCGGCATCCACAGGCTGCTGCCGCCCAGCAGCATGGGAATGACGCCCGTGGAGGCGCAGGCCGACGTGAGGAAGATGGGGCGCATGCGCCGCTTTGACGCCTCCATGATGGCCTCTTGCATGGTGAGCTTCTTCTCGCGGTAGAGCTCGCCGGCATAGTCGAAGAGGATGATGCCGTTGCGCACGAGCACGCCCATCAGCGAGACGAAGCCGAGCACGCACGTCAGGCTCACGTCGATGCCCGTGAGCAGGATGCCCATGGCCGCCCCGAACAGGCAGAGCGAGAGCGAGCCGAGCATGATGAACGATTCGGCGACGTCGCGGAAATGCCACAACAGGACGAAGAAGATGATGGCTATGGCGATGATGAGCGCGCTGATGATGTTGGGCATCTGCTCCTGGTCCACCTCGTATTGTCCGCCATACGACACCTGCACGTCCTGGGGCAGGTGCATCTTGCCCACCATTTTCATGATGCGGCTGGTCATCTGCTCCACGTTCACGTCCTGGTCGGTTTCGGCGATGACCGACATCGTGCGCAGGCCGTTGCGGTGGACGATTTGCCCGTATTCCATCTTGCTTTCCACCGAGGCCACCTCGCGCAGGGGGACGCTCCTGACGCCCCCCAGCAGGGGGATTTGCTCGTCGAGCAGGTCGGCCACCGAGGCGCTGTCGCTGTGCCGGCTTTTCAGGATGGTCTTCACGCCATAGTCGCCGTCCCACATCTGGCTCACGGGCAGTCCCGTCGAATAGCGCAGCCCCAGCGTCATCTGCACCATGGCGTTGGTCAGTCCCAGGCGGCTGGCCTTCTGGTCGTCGAGGCGTATGCGCGTCGTGGCCAGCGGCTCCCTGAAGTCGGTCCGCACCAGTTCCAGCCCGTCGGTCTGCCGCAGGCGCGTCATGATGCTGTCGGCGGCCACGCCGAGCGAGGCGAGGTTGTTGCCCATGATGCGCACCTCGATGGGGTTCTCCTCCTTGCTGTACGACAGGTGCTTGACCTTCACCACTCCCTCGGGGAAGTAGTTTGTGTATTTCTGCTTGGCCTCGGCCACGAGCTCCTCGGTGTCGTCGTTGCTTTTTGTGTTGACGATGAATTGTGCGAAGTTGGTTCCGGGAATCTGGGGCGCGTAGGTGGTTTGGAACCGTGGCGACGACATGCCGTGGAAGCTGGCCACCGAGACCACCCTCGGGTTGCGCCGCAGCATGTGCTCCAGCGAGTCGGCGAGCCACGTGGTGCGTGCCACGGTGGTGCCGGTGGGCATGAAGATTTCCACGGCGAACTGGTCGCGCTGGGCGATGGGCATGAGCTTTTGTGGCAGGTGGACGAACACCACCGCTCCCACGACGAAGGAGGCCACGGCCGCGCCGATGGTAATGCGCCAGTGGGCGAAGCACTTCCCGATGGCCCAGTCATAGAAGCGCTGCATCAGGTCGAGCAGGTTGAACGCCTTCTTCCCGTCCTTGCGCACGCCCGTCTCGATGGGCTTGCGTATGCAGAAGTACATCAGGATGGGCAGCAGGGTCTGGGCGATGACCATGCTCACGAAGAGCACGATGGTGATGGCCCAGGGGAACATGCGCAGGAAGTCGTGCATCACGCCGGTCATGGTGACGAGGAAGGGGAAGAAGGTGATCGAGATGCACAGCGTGGCCGAGAAAATGCTTTTCAGGAAGTGGCGTGTGGCCTCGACGGCGCTCTTCCAGCGCGTCATGCCGTCGGCCAGGTTGTTCACGTAGCCGTCGATGATGACGATGGAGTTGTCGACAATCATTCCCAGCGTCATGATGAGAGCCGCCAGGGTGACCGTGTTGAGCTCCAGGCGGAAGATGTAGAACAGCCCGAGCGAGATGAAGATGGTC
>CAZVWX010000346.1:0-2202 GCA_964631105.1 uncultured Prevotella sp.
CATCGGCAATCTCGGCAAAGTCGCGCCAATACTCATCGGTCAGCGCGAAGCTGAAGCAGGAGTGATGGGTGCCGCCGGCATTCATCCAGCAGCCCACGCCGACCTCGAAGGTGGGTTCGGGAATCCACAGGGCCGAGGCCACGGGGAGCTTGGGCAGGGGCTTCGACTTGATGAGGTTCACGTCGTTGGCAATGAGGCGGAAGCGGTTGCCCAGGTCGACGACGGTGGCGGTGATGCCACGGCCCTGCTTGGTGGTGAACACCAGGCGCGCGGTCTGGCTCTTGCGGATGCCGATGCCCAGGAAGTGCACTTCAAGGCGCGGCTTCTCCTCCTCGGAGATGTCGGGGTTCACCTCGAGCATGTGCGACTCCAGGATGGAGGTCTTGTCGCCGTCGAAGTTGAGCGTGTAGTCCTCAAGGAACGACGTGCCGCCCTCGATGCCCTGGCTCATGAACCATGTGGTGCGGTAGAGGCAGGCGCTCTTCCAGTCGCCCTCGGCGCCGAAGCCGTAGCCGTCGTGCATCAGGCGCTGCGAGGCGAGGCCCGGAATCTGGTCGAAGCCGCGGCCGGTCTCCTCGACATTGGCGTCGCCGAGGTCGTCGAAGTTGGTGGTGAAGCCCTTGGCGCCGAAGTCGTCGAGCACCGCGCGGATGGTGAGCTCGGCCTTGGCCGAGTTCCAAATCTTCTTGTAGCCCTCGCCACTCTCGTCCTTCAGCTCGTCGGCCACGGTGTACTCCTTGAAGTAGACATCGTGGACAAGAGCCGTGACGTCCTCATCCTTCACCTTGTCGAAATAGGTCATGACGGTGGAGAAGGGACAATAGTCGACATGATAGCCGAAGACCTGCTCGAAGGCCACCTTGTCGCCGTCGGTCACGGCCACGTTGTTCATCTGGTCGCCGAAACGCAGGATGAGGCAGTCGTGGGCGTCGGCCCAGCCAGCGCAAACACGCTCCCACACGGCGATGTGCTCCTGGGTCTTGGCTTCCTTCCAGTAGCCGATGATGGTCTTGCGGGGCTTGCGCAGCCGGCTGAGGATGTGGGCGTACTCACGGTCGCCATGGGCGCTCTGGTTGAGGTTCATGAAGTCCATGTCCATCGTGTCGTAGGGAATGGTCTTGTTGTACTGCGTATGCAGGTGGAGCAACGGCTTCTGGAGCTTCTGCAGGCCGTGAATCCACATCTTGGCAGGCGAGAAGGTGTGCATCCAGGTGATGACACCGACGCACTTCTTGTCGGCGTTGGCGGCCATCATCACGTCCTCCACCTCGTGGGTGTTGTTCGCCGTGCCCTTGTAGACCACCTTGATGGGCAGGTTGCCCGAGTTGTTCAGTCCGTCGACCATCTCCTTGGAATGTCCGTCGACCTGCTTCACCGCGTCACCTCCATACAGGAGCTGTGCGCCGGTGACAAACCAAACCTCGAAATTTTCAAAAGCTTTCATCATAATATTTAGGTTTTTATGTTATGGTTGATAAATGTTTGCCTTTCAGAGCAGCCGGGGCGGCCCGCACTGCGCTGCGTGCAAGAAGGCTGGCGGGGCGCGGCGCCCTGTCTCGGAACGAAACGGGGCAACGCCGGGCCGTCACTTCTTTTTCTTCTGGCCATAGTAGGCGTTCGGGCCGTGCTTGCGGTTGAAGTGCTTCTCCACCAGAAGGGGGTTCATCGTCGTGTTGGGATTCACGCTGAACGAGACAAAGGCCATCTTGGCCACCTACTCAGCCACAACGGCATGATAGACGGCCTCGTCGGGGTCCTTGCCCCAGGTGAAGGGGCCGTGGTTCTTCACCAGCACGCCGGGCGTGTGGACGGGGTTGATGTTGTCTTTCTTGAACTTGTTGACAATCACCACGCCCGTGTTGTACTCGTACTCGTCCATCATGTCCTGCGTCATGTCGTCGGTGCAAGGGATGGAGTCGTGGAAATAGTCGGCATGCGTCGTGCCGATGTTCGGTATGTCGCGGCCAGCCTGCGCCCATGCCGTGGCATAGGTGGAATGGGTGTGCACCACGCCGCCAAGCTCGGGGAAGCTGCGGTAGAGCACCAGGTGGGTGGGGGTGTCGGACGAAGGGTTCAGGTCGCCCTCGACCACCTTGCCCGTCTCCAAGTCGACCACGACCATGTCGGAGGCCTTCATGGTGTCGTAGCTGACACCGGAAGGCTTGATGAGGGCATTCAGGTCAAAGGACAAACCAGACCGTA
>CAZVWX010000347.1:0-2198 GCA_964631105.1 uncultured Prevotella sp.
GGGCAGGCGGTCGACGTAGGTCATGGCCAGGATGAAGAGCGCGGCTCCCATGCCGGTGCGGATGCCGTTCACGCCATAGTTCCAGAAGGTGAACATGCTCAGAATCACCAGGAAGGGGATGTAATAGTAGCTCTTGAACATGCGGCGCATGGCCAGCCAGAACGAGCCGACATAAACCGTGGAGCAGAAGAAGAAGAACACGCGCGAGCTGACAACCTTCGACGACAGGCTCATCAGATTGTAGAACAGCCAGTCGCTGTCCTTGACAAACAGGGATGGCGAATGGGCGTATTGCTGATAAATGCGGTTATAGACGGTCATGTCGCCGAAGACGAGGTGTATCGGCCTTGTTCCCATGAACAGGATGAGCACCACGCCGAGCAGCAGACCGAACCCCGATGTCAGTGAAACCGTTCCGTCGTCGAAGATGGAATCGGACTCACACTGGAAGAAGGCGATGATGATGAGCGCCAGTATGGTGTAGTTGAAGACTTGTGTGTATAAAAAAGGGCTCATAGTCAAACGGACTTGTAATAGTCAAACAGACTTATAGATATTCTCGTATGCGGTAATCATGCGGCCGATGTCGAAGCGCCGTGCCCTTTCCAGGCACCGGCGTGCCACCTCCGCGGCCTCGGCAGGCTGGTCGTGCAGCCGCCTCAGGATGGCGGCCAGCTGGCTGGCGCCGCCCTCGGGGAAGAGCAGCCCCGCCCCCTGGGTGATGTCGTGCAGCCCGTCCACGTCGCTGGCCACGAAGGGCTTGCCCGCCGCCATGCCCTCGATGCTCGACAGCGAGAGCCCCTCGTAGTGCGACGACATCACCACGGCGTCGGCCGTGTGGAGTATCGTGGCCACATCGGAGCGCACGCCCAGGAAGCGCACGTTGTCCTGGAGCCCCAATTGTGCGACCAGCGACTCCAAGGCCGCGCGGCGCGCGCCGTCGCCGACGAGCCAGACCTCAAACGTGCTCCTGGGCAGCAAGGCCATGGCGCGGACGAGCGTGTCCTGGTCCTTCTGCCCGCGGAAGCCCGCCACCATCACGGCCACGAAGCGGCGGGAGCCCTCGCGGAGGGCGGGGTTGGCCGGGGCGTGCTCGAAGGCGGTCACGTCGACACCGTTGTTCACCAGCACCACGCGGGCCCGCGTGTGGCCGAGATAGTTTTCCAGGTTCTCGCGGGCCTTGGCCGAAATGCAGATCACCGTGGCGTAGCGGTCGTACATCCACCGGTCCACGCGGCGGTACCAGCCCCAGGCGCGGCGCCGGTTGGAGGTGTTGTGCTCGGTGGTGACGAGCCTGACGCGCCGGCGCACGAGGCTGGCCAGGGCGGCGAAGAGCTGTGGCGAGGTGTTGTGGGTGTGCACGATGTCGTAGCGGCCCATGATGCGGGCCAGCCGCCAAAGGCAAGCGGGAGCATAGGGCGAATGCCCGAGGCCGATGATGTGGATTCCCGCGGCCACGAGCTGGCGGCGGAAGGGAGTGTCGGCGTCGTCGAAGAGGGCCACATCCACCTGGAACCCGTCGTCCTGGAGGCGTGGCGCCAGGTCGACGATGAGTTTCTCGGCGCCCCCCGTGCGCAGCGAGGTGATGACTTGCAGGATTTTCATGACTTGTAGAGGCTTCCTTTCTTCACTTTGCGGCGGTTCAACAGGTAGAGCGCGCAGCCGGGCGCGAGGGCCAGCAGCGTGAGCCCCTTGCAGGGCGACTCGGCCAGGAAGCGGCCGTTGCGGCTCCTGATGGAGTGGCTCACATAGTGGATGCAGTCCGCCAGCCGGCGCCGCCACGAATGCGTCTGCCGCATGTCGAAGCGGCGGTAGAAGGCAAAGCCGCGCGGATTGTTCCAGTACTGCCGCCACATGCCGCGGCTCGAGCCGTCGTCCTGGTATTCCACCACCACGAGCACGTCGTTCATCACCAGCAGGGGATAGTCCTCGTCGACGAGCCCGTACTTGTAGGCCAGTCCGACATACTTCTCGCCCGGGAAGACGGGGTACTCGGGATAGCGCGTGATGACGTCGGTGCGGTAGACCATCTTCTTGTCGCCCGACCCGTGCAGCTGCTCGTAGTAGCCGCGCCATGTGGTCTGTGTCAGCCCCTCGGGGAACCTCTGGCCGATGACCTTGCCGTCGGCAGTGGCGTCCAGGCCGATGATGCCGGCATATTTGTCGGACCCGTGCTTGCGCCAGAAGCTGACAATGCG
>CAZVWX010000348.1:0-2185 GCA_964631105.1 uncultured Prevotella sp.
CTGACGCGGCTCAGCGTCTCGGGCGTCATCTGCAAGTAGCTGGCGATGTAGACCAACGGAGCCCTGAGCACCACCTGCGGGCTGCGGTCGCAGAGCTTGTGATACTTGTTCTGGGCCGTCTCGAAGCGCATCAGGTCGGCGTGCTCCTGGCTGATGATGAGGCTCTCCTCCAGAATCTTGCGGTAGAGCATCTGGATGTTCACGTTGTGTATGGCGGCCTTCTCCAGCTTCTCCTTGGGCAGACCGTAGACCAGCGTGTTCTCAAGAGCCTCCACCTGCAGGCGTGTGGGCTCTTCCAGGAAAAGGCTCTCGATGCACATGAAGATGGAATGGTCGACCCCCAGGTGCTCGGTCACCTCCTTGCCGTTCTTGAAGTAGAACTGCCTGACGAGTCCTTTCTCTATATAATAAATGTGCCGGCACTGCTCGCCCTCCTTGAGAATCATCTCCCCCTTGGCGAACTTCATGGGCACGAGGATGCCTTCGAGGGTGTCGAGCTCCTCGAAGGTCATCGTGCTGTATTTTCGTGCAAGCTCCCTCGCTATGTCGCGGGTGGTCAACGCGGGTTGTTTCATATGCTTTCCTCCTCTTTGGTTGATTGTCGTTTTGGCGCGAGGCGCTAGTCCAGCTTCAGCACGGCCAGGAATGCCTTTTGCGGCACCTGCACGTTGCCAATCTGCTTCATGCGCTTCTTGCCCCGCTTCTGCTTTTCCAGCAGCTTCCGTTTCCGGCTGATGTCGCCGCCGTAGCACTTGGCCGTGACGTCCTTGCGCACCTGCTTCACCGTCTCGCGGGCCACAATCTTGGCGCCGATGGCCGCCTGGATGGCGATGTCGAACTGCTGCCTGGGGATGAGCTCCTTGAGCTTCTCGCACATCCGCCGCCCGAAAGCCACGGCGTTGCTCTCGTGGGTGAGCGTGGAGAGGGCGTCGACGGGGTCGCCGTTGAGCAGGATGTCGAGCTTGACGAGCTTGGACGGGCGGTAGCTGTCGATGTGATAGTCGAACGAGGCGTAGCCTTTGGATATGCTCTTGAGCTTGTCGTAGAAGTCGATGACGATTTCGCCCAGCGGAATCATGAAGCGCAACTCCACGCGGTTGCCGCTGACGAACTCCTGGTTGATGAGCTCGCCGCGCTTGTCGAGGCAGAGCTTCATGATGGGGCCGATGTAGTCGGCCGAAGTGATGATGCTCGCCCGGATGTAGGGCTCCTCGATGTGGTCGATGAGCGTGGCGTCGGGCAGCCCGGAGGGATTGTGCACCTCCCTGACGCCGCCCTGCTTGTCGTAGACCAGGTAGCTCACGTTGGGCACCGTCGTGATGACGTCCATGTTGAACTCGCGGTCGAGCCGCTCCTGCACGATTTCCATGTGGAGCAGTCCCAGGAACCCGCAGCGGAAGCCAAAGCCGAGCGCCACCGAGCTCTCGGGCGAGAACGTGAGCGAGGCGTCGTTGAGCTGGAGCTTCTCCAGCGACGAGCGCAGGTTCTCGTAGTCGTTTGGGTCGATGGGGTAGACGCCGGCGAAGACCATCGGCTTCACCTCCTGGAACCCCGAGATGGCCTTCCGGCACGGGTTGGCCACCGAGGTGACCGTGTCGCCCACCTTCACCTCCGTGGCGTTCTTGATGCCTGAGATGATGTAGCCCACCTCGCCCGTGGAGAGCGGCGGCCGCGCCACCATGTCCATCTTCAGCACGCCCACCTCGTCGGCCGTGTACTCCATGCCGGTGTTGAAGAACTTCACCTTCTCGCCCTGGCGGATGACGCCGTTCTCCACCTTGCAGAGCACGATGATGCCGCGGAACGAGTTGAAGATGGAGTCGAAGATGAGCGCCTGCGGCGGGGCCGAGGGGTCGCCCTCGGGATGCGGGATGCGTCCCACCACGGCCTCCAGAATCTCGTCGACGCCCTCGCCGGTCTTGCCCGAGGCGCGGATGATGTCCTTCCGGTCGCACCCCAGCAGGTCCACGATTTCGTCTTCCACCTCGTCGGGCATGGCGTTGGGCATGTCTATCTTGTTGATGATGGGGATGATTTCCAGGTCGTGGTCGATGGCCATGTACAGATTGGAGATGGTCTGGGCCTGCACGCCCTGCGTGGCGTCGACCACGAGGAGGGCTCCCTCGCACGCGGCGATGCTCCTCGACACCTCGTAGGAGAAGTCCACGTGGCCCGGAGTGTCGAT
>CAZVWX010000349.1:0-2181 GCA_964631105.1 uncultured Prevotella sp.
GCGCCCGCGTACATCCTTGATGTGCGGCTCCTTCTGCTGCAACTCGCGCAGCCGGCCGATGAAGTATTCGCCCACGAGGTGGGCGTTCTCCACCAGTCCCTCGTTCTCGAACACGTCGAGCACGGCCAGGGCCGCCGTGCAGGCCAGGTGGTTGCCGCCGAAAGTGGTGCCCAGCTCGCCATAGACGGGCTTGAACTCGGGCGAGATGAGCACGGCGGCCATGGGGAAGCCGTTGCCGATGCCCTTGGCCACGGTAATCAGGTCGGGGCGGATGCCCAGCCACTGGTGCGCGAAGAACTTTCCGCTCCGCCCGTAGCCGCACTGGATTTCGTCGCAGACCAGGAACGTGCCGTACTTCTTGCAGGCCTTGGCCAGCCCCTGCGCGAAGTCGGCGCTCACGAGGTTGCAGCCGCCCACGCCCTGGATGCACTCCAGGATGCAGGCGCACACGTCGCCCTTGGCCAGCTCGCGCTCCCAGGCCTCCAGGTCGTTCAGGGGCAGGAAGGTGGTGTGGCCGTTGTCGTTGATGGGCGCGACAATCTTCGGGTTGTCGGTCACCTCCACGGCCAGCGACGTGCGCCCGTGGAACGACTTGTCGATGGCGAGCACGCGCTTGCGGCCATTGGTGAACGAGGCCAGCTTCAAGGCGTTCTCGTTGGCCTCGGCCCCGCTGTTGATGAGGAAGAGCTGGTAGTCGTCGTAGCCGCTGATGCGTCCCAGCCGCGCGGCCAGCTGCCGCTGCAACTCGTTGACGACCGAATTGCTGTAGAAGCCCAGCCGGCCAAGCTGCGCCGTGAGCATCTCCACATAGTGCGGATGGCAATGGCCGATGCTGATGACGGCGTGGCCGCCGTAAAGGTCGAGATACTCCTGCCCGGCGTCGTCCCAGACGCGGGTTCCCCGTCCTTTGACAATGTTGACATTGTAGAGGGGATACACATCGAATAGTTTCATCATTGTCTCTCTTTATATTCTTGTTGTTCCGCCGGAGCGCCGCTAGAAGGCGCTGGCCTTCAGGCGGAGCCCCGCGCGCTCGTCGATGCCGAACATGATGTTCATGTTCTGCACGGCCTGGCCCACGGCTCCCTTCAGCAGATTGTCGATGCACGAGGTGACGAGCAGCTTGTCGCCGGCCTTGTCGCAATGCACGAGCGCCTTGTTGGTGTTCACCACCTGCTTCATGTCGACGGGCTTGTCGACGTAGTGGGTGAAGGCGGCGTCCTTGTAGAACGCCTTGTAGCCCGCGACGATTTCCTCCAGAGGCTTGTCCGTGCGCACCACCGCCGTGGCGAAGATGCCGCGCGGGAAGGGTCCGCGGTAGGGGATGAAGTCGATGTCGGCCTCAAGCGTGCCCTGCACCTGCTCCAGGCTCTCGCGAATCTCGCGCAGGTGCTGGTGGGCGAACGGCTTGTAGATGCTCAGGTTGTTGTCGCGCCACGAGAAGTGGGTGGTGGCCCCGGGCTTCTGCCCGGCCCCAGTGGAGCCCGTGATGGCGTTCACGGCCACGCTGCTCGTGATGAGGTGCATCGCCGCGGCAGGCAGCAGCCCGAGCTGGATGCACGTGGCGAAGCATCCGGGGTTGGCCACGTGGCGGGCGCGTGCGATGCGGCCGCGGTTGATTTCGGGCAGCCCGTAGACGAAGTCGTGGGCCTCGGGCGTGGGCTGCTGGGTGCTGACTGTTCTGGCCGGCCGCCACCGGAAGTCCTGCGCCAGGTCGACAATCCTCACCTGCTCGGGGATGGGATGGGCCTTCATGAAGGCCTCGCTCTTGCCGTGGCCGAAGCAGAAGAACACCACGTCGACCTCGCCGAAGGGCAAGTCGGACGTAAACTTCAGGTCGGTGTCGCCGTAAAGTCCCTCGTGCACGTCGGCGACGGGGTTTCCGGCATTGCTCTCCGAATTGGCGAACACGATTTCGGCCTCGGGATGGTTCAGCAGCAGGCGGATGAGCTCGCCGCCCGTATAGCCTGCCGCGCCTAGTATTCCTACTTTTATCATGCTTTCTTTTTCTCTTGTGTCAATGGAGTTGCCTGTCAGTGGAGCCGGCTGCCTGTGGAGCCCGCTACCTGCGCTCGTCGGGGTGCATGCCGTAGAACACCCGCAGGGGCGTCGAGGTGATTTTGCTGCATCCCTTGGCGTCGTCGGCCGTCCACCCATGGTTCATCTCGCCATACTCGCCGA
>CAZVWX010000350.1:0-2173 GCA_964631105.1 uncultured Prevotella sp.
GTGAGCAGGTCGCCGAAGAGGCCGCCCAGCGTGGCCCCCGTCACCCAGTAGCTGTAGTCGAGCACGGTCACCCAGAGCATGAACCATCCCCGGTCTATCCCCTCGGGAATCCTCGCGGTGTAGTTGATGGAGAAAGTCTCGTCGCACATGCCGTAGATGAGGGGGAACTTCTTCCAGCCCAGGCCCTTGAACTTGTCGAGCATGGAGATGCCGTAGAACAGGTGGCGGGCGCAGATGAGCAGGGCCACCAGGAACGACTGCAACGGGTGGAACTGGCCGAGCAGCATCTTCACCGCCACAAACTCCACCGAGCCGGAGAAGATGGTCATCGCCATGAGCATCGGCCAGTAGAAGGCGAAGCCGGACTTGTTCATCAGCAGCCCGTAGGCCAGCCCCAGAAACCAGAACCCGGCGAAGATGGGCAGGGTGTACGGGAACGCGGCCCTCAGGGCCGGAAGGACGGCGCCTTTGCTGTTGTCGTTGTCGTTGTTCATTTGTTTCTATCCACCCAGTTCACAACTTTCAGGTGAGGAATGTTTTCAAAGTGTGCCAAGTTCTCGGTGACCAACGTAAGGTTGTAGCGAATGGCAGTAGCCGCTATCAGCAAGTCGAAGTTTTCCACTGTCGTTCCTCTCCTTGCCATATAGTCACGTGTTCTTCCATACTCATCTATGCAATCGGATATAGGGATAACTTCAAAGGAATTTCGTAGTATGTAAGCCTCTTTGATGTGCTTGTCAAAATTGTCACTATGGTAAGCCCCATAGGTAAGCTCTGCTATAGTTATTTCTGATACGGCAAGTTCGTCGCTTTTATGCAAAAGCATTTGGTTCCGCACGCCAAATTTACCCTTGAAAAAGAAAATCCAAGTGTTGGTATCTACCAAATATTTAGCTTTCATCATTCATCCATTGGCTCGACATCACGTGCCTTGCCTTTTCTTAAACTAAGTATTGTATTTGCCAATTCCTCAGAATCGTCGTCGTTTGCCCAGCAGCCATCAAGCAGCCGAAGGGCACGGTCGGCTTTGGACAACGAGCTGTCGGCGGAGCGTGCTGACTCTATCAGCTTGTCAGAAAGCCAACGCTTGTTCTGTACCGTCAGTGACAATCCAGAAAGGTAAGACCAAAGGTTGTTCATGGATGTTGCGTTCATTTCTATCCTTTCTTTTATGTTGCAAATATACGAAATATCCTTGAAATAAACAAATCGAAGGCGTTGGAATTTTTTTATCAAAGAGAATGCGTGTTGTTACAAATATATTTATTTGCAAAATGAATTGAGCCGCTTGCAAAGCGTCCGATGAAAAGATGCCGGCAAGTATTCCCGCCGGAACGGGCAGTGAGACGGGGGAAATCATGGTGCGGCATCGTGTCCCGACGACAGGAAGGAGGCAGTGAGGTGACGGCGCAGAATGGAACAGGAAATGAAACAAAATCCTGAACACGTGGTCGGTGTGGGACGAGTGGTCCGATTCGGTTGGCACAACCACAAAGGGGTTGCGATAGCGGGGGTACACATGTGTTTGCATCCCTTGCGAACGCGGCGGAATCAGCATCAAAAAAACGAGGGTGCATCACGTAAGTCATGATGCACCCTCGCTCAGAGAGATGGCGGGTTATTCGTCGTCGTCCCATGCCGTCCAGGGGTTGAAGGCCGACGGCCACGCGTTCCCCGCCTCCTGCGGCTCGTCCTCGTCCTCCAGGCTGGCGGTCACGGTGGTTGCTTTGGCGCGGGCCCCGTCGGCGTCGCCGCCCTCTTTCTTCTTGCTCGTGTCGATGGAGACTTTCAGCACCGGCTGCACTTCTGCCGCCAGCCGGTGGGTCCGGGGTTGGATATAGGGTCGCTTCATGGCTTACTTCCTCAGATATTTCTTGCCGTTGCTGATCACGATGCCCCGGTAGTCCTTGCCCACCCGCTGGCCGCTCAGGTTGTAGGCCGCGCCGTCGGCCGCCGGGCCCGCCGTGCGCACGGTGATGCCCGTGGCCTCGCCGGGGAAGGCTATCTTGGCCTGCGTGGTGCCGGCGGGCACGCCGAACCAGGCGCGGTAGCCGCGCATGGTCTCCTTGCCCGCGGCGGGCACGTAGAGGTCGTTGCCCGAGCCGAGGAAGAGCTGCGTGCCGTCGGTGGTGAGCGTGTACTTGGTGTAGGTGGCGTTGAAGCTGTAGCCGTC
>CAZVWX010000351.1:0-2149 GCA_964631105.1 uncultured Prevotella sp.
CCCTCGATGTTGCTCTGGTAGTAGGCCAGTTCCACGCCCTCGAAGCGGCTGCGCAGCACGGGCAGGTAGTCGTCGAACGAGCGGCTGCCGTAGATGCCCGGCTCGCGCACCCCCAGCAGGTTCAGGTTCGGGCCGTTGATGATTTGAATCTTCTTCATTCTCTTTGCTTTTTCTCTTTTTTGCCGTATCTTTGCCCCGGAATCCTTGCCTTCCGGCGGCAGGGGCCATTCTATGAGTGAAAGGACAGACTTTTTTTGAAGGAAATGACGACGACACCCACCCGGCAGCATCCCGGCGACGACAAAATCATCAGAAACTACCTGCGCTACCTGCGGCTTGAGCGCGACTTCTCGCCCAACACGCTCGACGCCTACCGCCACGACCTGGGCCATCTGCTCCAGTTCATGCGCCAGGCGGGCAAGTCGCCCGTCGAAGCCACGGCCGACGACCTGGAGCTCTTCTCGGCCACGCTCCCCGCCCACGGCCTCTCGCCTCGGTCGCAGGCCCGCGTGCTCTCGGGCGTGCGCTCGTTCTATCGCTTCCTGCTGCTCGACGGATACATCGGTTCCGACCCCACCGAGCTGCTTCCCATGCCGCAAACGGGCGAGCACCTGCCCGAGTATCTCTCCGTGGAGGAGGTGGACCGGCTGGAGGCCTCCATCGACCTGAGCCGCCCCGACGGCCACCGCAACCGCGCCATCATCGAGGTGCTCTTCTCCTGCGGCCTGCGCGTCACCGAGCTGGTGGAGCTGAAGCTGAGCCACCTCTTCCTGGCCGAAAAGTTCCTGCGCGTCGAGGGCAAGGGGCGCAAGGAGCGCCTCGTGCCCATCTCCGACCGCGCCATCCACGAGCTGCGCCTGTGGTTCGTCGACCGCAACGCCCTGGCCGTGAAGCCCGGCGAGGAGGACTTCGTCTTCCTCAACCGCCGCGGCCACCACCTCACGCGCACGATGATTCTCATCATCGTGAAGCGCCAGGCCGCCGCGGCCGGCATCACCAAGACCATCTCGCCCCACACGCTGCGCCACTCGTTTGCCACGGCGCTGCTCCGGGGCGGGGCCGACCTGCGGGCCATCCAGGCCATGCTCGGCCACGAGTATATCGACACCACCGAGATTTACACCCATCTCGACACGTCAGACCTGCGGCGCGAGATTCTCACCCACCATCCGCGCAACCTCCCCGGAGGCCAGCCCTAGCGGCCCAGCTTCCACGTCACGCCGTCCTTCGTGTCCTTCACCTCGAAGCCGTCGGCCTCCAGCTCGGCGCGTATGCGGTCGCTCGTGGCCCAGTCCTTCTCGGCCTTGGCCTTGGCGCGCAGGGCCAGCACCATGTCGACCACCTTGCCGTAGGCCTCCTCGCGGGCTCCGTTGTCGGCGCTCCGCTCGTCGCTCAGTCCGAGCAGGTCGTGGGCGAAGAGGCGCATCGTGTCGGCGAGCGCCCGCAGGTCGGCGGCACTGATGTCGGCCTTGTGGGCCGTCAGCGTGTTCACCAGGTGGCAGGCCTCAAACAGATAGCTGATGACGAGCGGCGTCTGCAGGTCGTCGTTCATCGCGTCGTAGCAGCGCTGCGGCAGCTCGGCCACCAGCTTCGCCGCCGCGGGCGAGCTCTGGGCGGCGGGGCTGACGCGCCGCAGGTCGTCCAGCCCGTTCATCAGGCGGGTGTAGCCCTTCTCGGCGGCTTTCAGCGCGTCGTCGGAGAAGTCCACCGTTCCGCGGTAGTGGGCGTTCAGGATGAAGAAGCGGATGGTCATCGGCGAGTAGGCCTGCGAGAGCGACGCGTGGCTGCCGGTGAAGAACTGCTCCAGGGTGATGAAGTTGCCCAGGCTCTTCCCCATCTTCTGCCCGTTGATGGTAATCATGTTGTTGTGCATCCAGTAGTGCACCATCTGGTCGCCCTGGCTGGCCACGGCCTGCGCTATCTCGCACTCGTGGTGCGGGAAGATGAGGTCCATGCCCCCGCCGTGAATGTCGAAGTGGCGGCCCAGGTACTTCCTCCCCATCGCCGTGCACTCGCAGTGCCACCCCGGGAACCCCTCACTCCAGGGGCTCGGCCACCTCATGATGTGCTCGGGCGTGGCCTTCTTCCACAGCGCGAAGTCGGCCTGGCACCGCTTCTCGTCGGTTCCCGCCAGCTCGCGGCTCTTGTT
>CAZVWX010000352.1:0-2145 GCA_964631105.1 uncultured Prevotella sp.
ACACGGGCATCGCCCTGGGCGAGTGCCTGCTGAAGTCGCTGGGCGACAAGCGCGGCATAGAGCGCTATGGCTACTGCCTGCCCATGGACGACTGCCTCTGCCAGGTGGCGCTCGACTTCAGCGGGAGGCCCTGGCTGGTATGGGACGCCGAGTTCAAGCGCGAGAAAGTGGGCGAGATGCCCACCGAGATGTTCATGCACTTCTTCAAGAGCGTGAGCGACTCGGCGCGCATGAACCTGAACACCAACGAGCACCACAAGATAGAGGGCATCTTCAAGGCCTTCGCCCGCAGCCTGCGCATGGCCGTGCGCCGCGACATCTACCACTACCAGCTGCCCTCGTCGAAGGGGATGCTGTGAGCCGCCGGCGCGGCGTGGCGGCTCCCGGGCGCCGGCGCCGCTATTCGTCGTAAGCGTAGGTGAGCACGTAGTCGGGAGTGAGCTCGTAGGTGACGGGGATGGACACCATGCGCCTGAAGTTCACCACGACGCAGATGCCGTTTGGCTGCACAAACGACTGCATCTCGTGGTAGCGCAGGTCGTCGTCGGAGAAGTACTTGTACACCGTCTCCTTGGCGCTCCACACGATGAGGCGGCTCCGGGTGTCGGCGGCCTCCTCGTCGGGGCGCAGGAAGCGGCTGGCCACGCGGTCGACGCGGTTGCTGGCGTACTCGATGTCGACGGCCACCGACCTCTCCCGCGAGAGGATGAGCGCCGCGAAGCCCCGCGTGTGGCTGATGCTGAGTTGCCATCCGCTGAGCAGCGGTCGCCCCGAGGCGGTGTGCGTGATTTCTCGCGCGCCCGGACCCGCCATGACGTGCAGCAGCGCCCTCACGGCCAGAAACTCCCTCCGGCGCGGCCCGCTGGCGTAAAGCCGCTCCACCCGGGCGCGGTATTTCTCCAAATAGGGGAATTGGGCGAAGAACTCGTCGGCGGTCTCGTCGATTCTCCACAATCCCAGCTGGACGTCGTCGGTCAGTTTTCTAACAGAAATCAGCGGCATAGGCAGTCGTTCGTTTGCAGTCGGCGCCGGGCTCCTCAGCCCTTCTCCTCCTTCGGTTGTTGCCTGGGGTGGACGGTCACCTTCACCTTGCTGATGCGCCGCCCTTCGATGCCCAGCACCTCAAAGGAATAGTTCCTGTAGTCTATCTTCTCGTGCATGCTGGGGAAGTCGCCCTTGATTTCGAGCAGCAGCCCGGCCACGCTGTCGGCGTCGCCCTCCACGTCGGCGAACTCGTCGTCGTCGATGTGGAGAATCTTGCAGAAGTCGCTCAGCAGCGTCTTCCCCTCAAACACATACGTGTTGTAGTTCAGCTTGGAGTAGAACTTCTCGTCCTCGTCGTACTCGTCGTTGATTTCGCCCACGATTTCCTCCAGGATGTCCTCCATGGTCACGAGGCCGCTCGTTCCCCCGAACTCGTCCACCACGATGGCGATGTGCACCTTGTTCTTCTGGAACTCCTTCAGCAGGTCGTCAATCTTCTTGGTCTCGGGCACGAAGTAGGGGGGCCTTATCAGGCTCTGCCAGCGGAAGGACGCCGGCTTCGAGAGGTGTGGCAGCAGGTCCTTGATGTAGAGTATGCCGCGGATGTTGTCGGTGTTGTCCTGGTAGACGGGGATGCGGCTGTAGTTGTTGTCGACGATGCACTTCAGCACTTCGGCGTAGTTGCACTTGATGTCGAGGTCGACGATGTCCTGCCGGCTCGTCATCACCTCCTTGGCCGTCTCGTCTCCGAAGCGTATGATGCCCTGCAACATGCTCTGCTCGTCCTTGATGTCGTTCTTGTCGGTGAGCTCCAGGGCCTGCTCCAGGTCGTCCACGCTGAGCTGCCGGCTCTCCTTCGGAGCCGCCTTCTCGGCGAGTGTGCCGCTGCGGATGAGGATGGTCTCCATGGGCCAGAAGAGCTTGCGCAGGAAGAGCACGCCTCCCGCCGCCCTGCGGCAGAAGGCCAGCGGATTCTGCCGGCTGTACACCTTGGGCATGATTTCGCCGAAGAGCAGCAGCAGGAACGTGAGCAGGACGGTGATGCAGAGGAACTGCAGCCACTCGGCGTGGAACTCGACGAGCTTGCCGAAGACGTAGTTGCAGAGCATGATGATGGTGACGTTCACCAGGTTGTTGGTGATGAGGATGGTGGCGAGGGTT
>CAZVWX010000353.1:0-2138 GCA_964631105.1 uncultured Prevotella sp.
GACGGTCTTCTCGGTGTTGTAGAGGATGTTTTGTATTCTCTGACTCAGTATTTTGCTTTCTAGTTCCATGTGTGTATAGCTGGTTGTGTGAGTTTTTTCATTTGAACGTGACTTTCGAGAAAGCCGGGATGCTGATGTCGGCAAAGTCGCCGTCGCGGTACTTGAAGGTGCCCACGCAGGCAATCATGGCGGCGTTGTCGGTGGTGTAGCTGAACTTGGGTATGTACACCGTCCATCCCAGCCTCCGCGCGTGGTCGTGGAAAGCCTCTCGCAGCACCGAGTTGGCCGACACGCCCCCCGCCACGGCCACGTGGGTGATGCGTGTGGCCTTCACGGCAAGGCGCAGCTTCTTCATCAGGATGTCCACGATGGTGTGCTCCAGGCTCGCGGCGAGGTCTTCCTTGTGGTGCTCCACGAAGTCGGGGTCTTCGGCCACCCACTTGCGCAGGCTGTAGAGGAACGACGTCTTCAGCCCCGAGAAGCTGTAGTTGAATCCCGGGATGTGCGGTTCGGCGAAGGTGAAGGCCTTCGGGTTGCCGTTCTTGCCGAGCCGGTCGATGATGGGGCCGCCGGGGTAGCCCAGCCCCATCACCTTCGAGCATTTGTCGATGGCCTCGCCGGCGGCGTCGTCGATGGTCTGGCCGATGACCTCCATGTCGTTGTAGGCATTCACCTTCACGATTTGCGAGTTTCCTCCCGACACCAGGAGGCACAAGAAGGGGAAGGGGGGCATGTGGTTGTCGTCGTCGCTCTCCTTGATGAAGTGCGCCATGACGTGTCCCTGCAAGTGGTTCACGTCGATGAGCGGGATGCCCAGCGCGCGCGCGAAGCCCTTGGCGAAGCTCACGCCCACGAGTAGCGACCCCATCAGCCCGGGCCCCCGCGTGAAGGCCACGGCTGAGAGCTGCTCTTTGGTGATGCCGGCGCGCTTGATGGCTTGATCCACCACCGGCACCACGTTCTGCTGGTGTGCCCTCGACGCCAGTTCGGGCACCACGCCGCCATAGGCCCGGTGCACCTCCTGCGAGGCGGTGACGTTGCTCATCAGCACGCCGTCGCGGAGCACGGCGGCCGACGTGTCGTCGCAGCTGCTTTCTATTCCCAGAATGTATGTGCTCATTTTGGATGTGTATGGTCTTTTTTTTCGAAAAAGGGCAGGGTAGGGCGCCGGCTATTCCGACAACACCTCCACCCCGGTCTCCGTCATCAGGAAAGTGTGCTCCCATTGCGCCGAGGGCTGCTCGTCGGCCGAGATGACCTCCCATCCGTAGGGGTCGTCGGCGTCGATGAAGACGCGCCACGTGCCCATGTTGATCATCGGCTCGATGGTGAATACCATGCCCGGCACGAGCAGCATGCCCGTGCCCTTGTGCCCATAGTGGAGTATCTCGGGCTCCTCGTGCATGGCCAGTCCCACGCCGTGGCCGCACAGGTCGCGCACCACGCCATAGTGGTATTTCTCGGCGTGTTTCTGTATGGCGTGGCCGATGTCGCCCACGAAGCAGTAGGGCTTGGCGGCCTCGGCGCCTATTTCCAGGCATTCCTTGGTCACCCGGACGAGCTGCTCCTTCTCGGGCGTGGTCTTGCCGCCGATGATGAACATTCTCGAAGCGTCGCCGTAGTAGCCGTTGTAGTCGAGCGTCATGTCCACGTTGACGATGTCGCCCGGCATGAGTATGTCTGTTTTCTTGGGAATGCCGTGGCACACCACTTCGTTGATGCTTGTGCAAACGGCTTTGGGGAATCCCTCGTAATTGAGGCATGAGGGATGGCAGTTGTTGTCCTTGCAATACTGCATCACCACGTCGTCGATGTCCTGCGTGCTGATGCCCGGCCTTATCATGGCCTCCACGGCGTCGAGGCAGCCGGTGTTGAGTTTTCCGGCGATGCGGATGCCCTCAATTTGCTCGGGCGTGCGAATCATATCGCGCGTGGGAACCAGTTTGCCGCGGTTTTCCCAGTACATCACCTTCTTGTCAAGCTCGGTGACAGGCTGTCCTGAAATGCAGTGCCACCGGCGTTTCTTAGTAAAGCTCATATCTTTATATGAAATTTTCTGCAAAGTTACGACTTTCAGACAACAAATCAAAGCCTTGCGGCCAAATAATTGGCTCTTTTAGTCTTAATGGCTGATTTTG
>CAZVWX010000354.1:0-2137 GCA_964631105.1 uncultured Prevotella sp.
AGGACTATTTCTACAGCGGCCACCTGTGCCTGCTGGAGTGGCCCGAGCTGATAGAGGACCTGCTGCCCGAGGACGCCGTGCGCGTGACCATCACGGCCGACGAAGAGGGGCGGCGCGTCGTGGAGTGCTGAAACCGAAAGGGAGACGGGCGCCCATCCGTTCCGGCGCCTGTCCCCCTCATCCTTTTTGTGTTTGTGTCTTCCTGGCGCCGCGCATGGTTTCCACACACATGCGTGGCAGGAGTAGTTTTCTCCTTTATCTCACCAGCACCTTCCGGCCCTTGTGGATGTAGACACCCTTCGTGGTCGGGCGCGACACCTTCACGCCGGTGAGGGTGTACCAGCCGTCGTCGGCGTTGCCGTCCGTGGTGAGCTCGCCAATGCCGTTGGTGACGGCCATCTTGGCCGACTGGCCCGTGCGGGTGAGCGTTCCCTCCAGGATGATGTTGGCCAGGCCTATTTGCTTGGTGATGCCCAGCTTGTAGATGTTCAGGGTGAGCTTGTGCGCCTTGTCCGGATTGGAGGTCGTCACGTCGTAGGTGTAGGTGGTGTACTCGGGGTTGGCCTTGTTGCGTGCGGGGTGCAGTGCCGATGCAATCTTCGTGCCGGCCCAGCTCACGTCAATCTTGCCGCCGTCGGTGCCGATGCGCGTGGCGGTGAAGGAGACGCGGGTGACGTTGAACTCGCATCCCGACGCGGGCGTGACGACAAACGAGAGCTTGTTGGCGTCGGTGGGGGTGGCCTCGTTGTTCACGGTCACGCCGATGAGCGTCTCGTTCAGGCCGGTCAGGGCCTTCACTCCGCCGTAGGTCAGTCCGTCGCCCTTGGTGACGCTCGTGCTGATGTATCCCTCAAGGCCGCTGCTGAGCGTGGCCTGCTGGTCGGCCGTGCCCTGGTCGAACACCCACTTCACGGTGCCGTCCACGGTGGTCGTGCTGGTCGTGGAGGCCTGTGCCGTGGTGAGGCTGGTGTCATCGGGGTCAATCTCATACGACGAGCCGTCGCAGACGAGGAAGGCCCGCACGTTCTGGTTGCCGTCGCCGCAATTCTGGTGGTAGGTCTCGGTCATCACGGTGCCGTCGCGCGCCGTCATCTTTGCCGTGACATACACGTTGCTCCCGCTCCGCTTCACCGTCATGTCGACATAGGCGCCGTCCATGTGCTGCCGCCATTCGGTGAGGGCGGTGGCGTCGCCGGTGGCGTAGTCGGCCGAGAGGTTCGAGGCGTTGTAGTTGCCGTCGCCCCATCCGTACCAGTCGGAGCGCAGCACGAAGTACTCCTTGTAGCCCGTCGCGTCGCGGTCAGCGTCGTTGGCCAGCACGAGCACCCAGTTGTTCCAGTTGTTCTCGCGCGATGAGTGGTTGATGAATCCGATGTGCTGCGTGGCGTTGGCCGGGATGGTGTAGTAGGGCGAGAAGGCCGTCCACCACGCCGCCGAGCAGTCGCTGCTCCCCACGCGCGTGAAGCTGTTGCTGGCCGAGCCGGGCCGCTTGCCCCAGTAGGTGGTCTTGCCGTCGCTGCTCAGGCCGGCGAACACCACCGTGGCGGCGCGTGGCGAGGCCTCCCAGTCCACCTCACGCGAGACGTAGAGCTTGGCGTCGCCGATGGTGAGCACCTGGGTGGAGGCATCGTAGCTCCACGTCTTGCCGTTGAGGGCTCCACCGCCATAGGCGATGTGGCTGGAGCGCAGCGTGATGTGCGTCGAGGCGTCCATGTGCGTCCCGCTCGTCTTGTAGCCCAGGGCGATGATTTGCCACGTGCCCTTCAGCTCGCTTTCGGTCACCAGGTCCTGGGGCACATTGCCGTATCGCTCCGGCAGCACCAGGGGCCACCCGCTGTCGGTCCACACCACGCGCCTCACGGCGCCGAGCATGACGGCGTTGCTGTAGGCATTGCCGTTGTAGTCGGCGGGGAAGCGCTGCTGCGAGCTGTAGAACCAGTTGCCGTTGCCGTCGTCGAACACGGCGCAGTGGCTGATGCCCTGCCATCCGTGGTCGCCGCTGAACTGGTAGGGATGGGTGACGATGGGGTAGATGTCGCCGGCCGACGACCCGTCGGTGAAGTCGCGCCCGGTGATGCCGTACTAGGGTCCGTCGACGTACTTCGACCTCACCACGCGCGTGTTCTAGGCCACGGAG
>CAZVWX010000355.1:0-2134 GCA_964631105.1 uncultured Prevotella sp.
TACACATGGCAAGAAGGCCGTTCTTCGAATCGATGGGAGAATAGTTGACAATGCAAGTCGGCTTTTCTTGATGCGGAGCAAGGTCTGCCTCTCGCACGACCCGTGCCGCGGGACTGTCGTGGGGCACGGGCCGGCGCCCGCCACGGGCTTTCGGTCCGCCGTGCCTCCCCGAGCCCGCATGGGGCAGACCAACCTGCGTGGCTTGAAAAAAGTCGTCCCCACCTCTTGCGAGATTGGCAAAAAATGCCTATTTTTGCTAGACAAAGCCCCGGGGAAGGGTCTGTGCGTACAAATTTACCATGAAAGGTAGCTTTTTACCCGTTTCCGACGGCTCCGTCTGCCTATCTTTGCAACATCAAATCGACTAACCCCATGAAGATTCAACAGAAACTCGCATTATTGCTGATGGTCCTTTTCGCTTTCACCAGCGCCCATGGTGTCGAGCGGCGCAAGTTCAATTTCAATTCCGGATGGCTGCTCCATGTGGGCGAGGTCGCCGGCGCCGACCGGGAGGACTTCGACGACAGCACGTGGAAATCCATCTCCCTGCCCCGTGCCTGGAATGAGGACGAGGCCTTCAAGGTGCCCATCACCCAGCTCTCCGACACCATCGCGTGGTACCGCAAGCATTTCCAGCTCGACACCATCGCCCGGCGGAAGTACTTCCTTGAGGTCGAGGGCGTGCGCTTCGGGGCCGAGTTGTGGCTCAACGGCCACAGCCTGGGCGTCACCGAGAACGGCGTCATGGCGTCGGGCTACGACCTCACGCCCTATCTGCGCCAGGGCGAGAACGTCATCGCCGTGCGCACCGACAACGACTGGAGCTACCACGAGCGCGCGACGGGGAGCACCTTCCAGTGGAACGACAAGAACTTCAACGCCAACTACGGCGGCATGCCCAAGAACGTCTTCCTGCATGTGAGCGACCTGCTCTACCAGACGCTGCCCCTCTACAGCAACCTCGGCACCACCGGCACCTACATCTACGGCACCGACTACGACATACCCGGGCGGCGGGTCACCGTGCACGCCGAGTCGCAGGTGCGCAACGACGACAGCCAGCCGCGCTCGTTCACCTTCTTCGCCAAGGTGCTCGACGCCGACGGCAACGAGGTGGGCCACTTCGACGGGCAGCACTGCACCCTGCAGCCCGGCGAGACGCGCGTGGTGAGCGTGAGCGGCCTCCTGGGCGACGCCCACTTCTGGTCGTGGGGCTACGGCTACCTCTACACGGTGAAGACGCTGCTGAAGGCCGACGACGGCAGCAAGATTGACGATGTAGTCACGCGCACCGGCTTCCGCAAGACCCGCTTCGGCGAGGGCAAGGTGTGGCTCAACGACCGCGTCATTGTCATGCACGGCTATGCCCAGCGCACCTCCAACGAATGGCCCGGCGTGGGCATGAGCGTGCCCGCATGGCTGAGCGACTACTCCAACGACCTGCTGGTGAAGTCGGGGGGCAACCTCGTGCGATGGATGCACGTGTGCCCCTGGAAGCAGGACGTAGAGAGCTGCGACCGCGTCGGACTCATCCAGGCCATGCCGGCCGGCGACGCCGAGAAGGACGTGCAGGGCCGCCGCTGGGAGCAGCGCGAACTGCTCATGCGCGACGCCATCATCTACAACCGCAACAACCCCAGCATCCTCTTCTATGAGTGCGGCAACAAGGGCATCTCCCACGAGCACATGGTGGCGATGAAGCGCATCCGCGACCAGTATGACCCCCACGGCGGCCGCGCCATTGGCAGCCGTGAGATGCTCAGCGACGACGAGGCCGAGTATGGCGGCGAGATGCTCTATGTGAACAAGAGCGAGCACAAGCCCTACTGGCAGATGGAGTACTACCGCGACGAGGGCCTGCGCAAGTATTGGGACGAATATTCCTATCCGTTCCACAAGGAGGGCGACGGCCCGCTCTATCGTGGCGACAAGGCCCCCGACTACAACCACAACATGGACGCCTTCGCCTGCGGGCAGGTGGAGCGCTGGTACGACTACTATCTGGAACGCCCCGGACAGGGGCGCCGCGTCAACGCCGGCGGGGCCAAGATCGTCTTCTCCGACACCAACACCCACTATCGCGGCGAGCTGAACTACCGCACCAGCGGCGTGGTCGACGCCATGCGCATTCCCA
>CAZVWX010000356.1:0-2110 GCA_964631105.1 uncultured Prevotella sp.
CGGATGTTCTTCACGATGATGGGGTAGCCGGCGGCCCCGGTGCCGCCGAAGATGCTCGACACCACGAAGATGCGGTCGGTTTTGCGGAAGATGTTGGCGAACTGGCGGAACTCCTCGCTGTCCTTGAACTGGTTCAGGGCCACGGCGCCGATGTTCGGGCTGCCCACGAAGCCGATGTCCATCTTGGTGTCGAGCTGGTAGTTGGAGAACATCATGGAGCAGAGGGCCTGGTTGGCGCTGTCGAGGGTGGAATAGCCGATGAAGTCCTGGAACTTCTTCGAGGCCACCGAGCCCATGTTGAAGAGGAACGACTCGGCGAGGCCGCTGCCCTGCGGCACGATGTCGTGCAGGGTGGAGACCTTCACCGAGAAGAAGCCCTGACGCACGTCGGGCTCGTCGCCATAGATGGCGTGGCGTATCTGCTTGTACCACCGCAGCAGGTTCTCGGTGCGCTTCAGGTCCTCGTTGGCGCGGTGCGGGTCCACGATGACGGGCACCACCTCCAGGGGCATGGGCTGGCCCTGCTCGTCGGTGGGATGTATGCCGGCGGCAAACTGCATGATGAGGGGCCGCATGACGCGCGACCCGGTGCCGCCGACGAGGAAAAGAAATAGTCGCATATTTTAAGGATGTCTGGATGCTGCTTGAGGGTTCAAATTATTCCGGCAGGGGCGTGTGCCGGCAGTTCACCGACCACCAGCGCATGCTGAAGCTGGCCACGACGAAGAGCACCGCCTCGACGAGGGCGTTGACGAGCGAGAAGCTCAGCAGCGGCCCGTGGAACGCATAGTCGAGCGAGGCGAAGATGCGGTCGGCGCAGAGGTAGCCGCCCGCCGCGGCCGCCACCACGGCCACGCCGAGCATGATGAGCCAGTGGTACCAGCGGGAGAAGCTCACGCTGTCGACCACATAGTAGAACACGGCGGCCGCGACCCAGGCCGTGGCGGCGGTGATGAGGCTCACGAAGAGATAGATGTGGTTGTCGTACATGGCGTTGGAGAACTCGCTGTCGTAGAAGAACGCCTCGTAGAGCGGCGTGGCGAAGAACAGGAACAGCAGGGTGATGAGGGCTCCCACGATGGGATAGATGGATTTTTTCATTTTTCGAGACGGATGTGCAGTTTGAAGTAGCTGGGGCGTGCCTCTCCCCGGGCGTAGCTGTCGTAGACGGCCTGCATGAGGTGGGCGAAGCCGAAGGTGGTGGTGGCGAAGCGGCGTGCGCCTACATGGGAGTCGTCGTCGGTCGACGAGGCCGCCACCCAGGGGGGCAGCTGGTTGTCGAGCGCGAGGTCGGCGTCGGTGCGGGCCTTCAGGCCGCGGGCCTCGAGCACGATGATGTGCGACGCCGTGCCCATGTAGGGGCGGGCCTCGTTGGTGCGCTCACGCTCGTCGATGCGGCGTATCTTCACGATGCGCAGGCCGTCGGCGCCGCTGATGGTGTAGTTGGCGGGATTGGCCGACCAGCTCTCGGGCACGAGCAGATGGTCCAGGTCGACGGCCAGGGCCAGGCGGAGGCGGCCCGTAGCGTCGTCGGGGCGCACCGAGGTGAGGGTGTTCACCTCGTCACGGTCCAGGCGGAAGCGCCCCTCGATGTCGGCGCCCCGCATCAGGAACCCCGCAAAGGGGGCGCAGCCGTTGTCGCCCTGGCCGGCGCCGCTGGCGAAGAGATACTGCTCGCGGTAGCCCGCAAGCGACTTGAAGTCGCGGAAGGCGGCATAGCGCCCGTCGACCGCCAGCCGGCGCATGTCGGCATTGGTGCCCACCACAAGGATGTAGTAGGGGCGGCGACCGTCGTAGGGCCGGCCGGTGGAGGGCGCGTCGTAGGTGTAGTAGGGGCCGTTGTACGACCCCGAGAGCTGCACCACGAGCATCGACTTCTGCCGGGCGGCATCCTTGAACACCATGCTCACCATGCCCTCCTCGTCGGCGAAGAGCTTCCGGGGGCTCACCTCAGTCATGCCCTTCACCGAGTAGATCATGTCAGACACGAGCACGGACACCTCGCCCGCGCGGGTCTGGTTGAGCAGCGCGTCGAAAATCTTGCGGAAGTCGGTGAAGGCGGGATTGCCGATGCCCTTGGTGGAGGCGAAGATGTCGGCCGACTCCACAA
>CAZVWX010000357.1:0-2095 GCA_964631105.1 uncultured Prevotella sp.
AACAATAAAAATGAATGAAATTCATTTTGTATTGTCTTCGGTTTGCACTATCTTTGCACCAAATTAGTGATTTTCGACATTTTTATAGATGAAAAGAATAATCATTTCCGCCCTCGTGCTGGTGAGCCTCCAGGCTCCGGCCCAGCAAATCCTCACACTATCAGATTGCAGGACCCTGGCCTTGCAAAACAACAAGCAGCTGGCCGTGTCGAGGATGAAGCAGGACGCGGCCGCCAACCTGCGCAAGTCGGCCCGCACGCACTACCTGCCCAAGGTGGACGCCGTGGGCGGATACGAGTTCTTCAACCGCGAAATCTCGCTGCTCAACGGCCAGCAGAAGTCGGCGCTCAGCCACCTGGGCACCAACCTGGGCACGCAAGCCACCGCCGGGGCCACCGACCTCATCAGCTCGCTCGTGAGCCAAGGGCGGCTCACGCCCGACGCCGCCCAGGAACTGGGCACGATGATGGGCGGCGCGTCGTCGTCGCTCGAACAGACCGGCAACGCCATGGGCCAGCAGGTGGTGGACGCATTCCGCACCGACACGCGCCAGCTGTGGGGCGGGGCCATCATGGTGAGGCAGCCCGTCTATATGGGCGGGGCCATCACCGCGGCCAACCACATGGCCAGAATTGGCGAGGACATGGCCGCCAACGACCTGGACCAGCGCCGCCAGTCGACGCTCTACAGCATCGACCAGGCCTACTGGACGGTGGTGTCGCTCAAGCAGAAGCAACGGCTGGCCTACAGCTACCGCGACCTGGTGAAGAAGCTCGACAGCGACGTGGGCAAGATGATTGGCCAGGGCGTGGCCACACGTGCCGAGGGGCTGAAGGTGGACGTGAAGGTGAACGAAGCCGACATGCAGGTGACGCAGGTGGAAGACGGGCTCACGCTGGCACGTATGCTGCTCTGCCAGCTCTGCGGTCTCCCCATGGACAAGGCCGTTGTGCTGGCCGACGAGGACAGCAAGCAGCTGCCCGCCGACACGGCCAGAACCGACTTCGAGCCCGACTCCGCGCTGACATCGCGCCCCGAGGTGCGCCTGCTGCAAAACGCCATCGACATGGGCGAGCAGGGCACGCGGCTGGTGAGGGCGGCCTACCTGCCCCACGTGGCGCTCACGGGAGGATACCTGGTGTCGAACCCGAACGTCTACAACGGATTCCAACGCAACTTCTCGGGCGTGTGGAACGTCGGCGTGATGCTCCAGATTCCCGTATGGAACTGGTTCGAGGGCACCTACAAGGTGAGAGCCACCAAGGCCGCGACGCGCATGGCTCAACTGGAGCTGGCCGACGCGCAGGAGAAGATTCGGCTACAAATCTCGCAAAGTCGGTTCAAGGTGAACGAGGCCAAGAAGCGCCTCGCCATGGCCCGGAACAACATCAAGAGCGCCGAGGAGAACCTGAGGTGCGCCAACCTGGGATTCAAGGAGGGCGTGATGGACGCCACCGACGTGATGACAGCGCAGACGGCCTGGCAACAGGCGCAAAGCCAGAAGATAGACGCCGAGATTGAGGTGAAGCTCGCCCAATCGGCACTCGACAAGGCACTCGGCGTGCTGAAATAACATTCCCCCTCAAAAAAAAGAAACGAACAACAAACAATCATGTCAGCCAAGACACAACACAACAACATCCTGCTGGCCGTGCTGGGCTTCACGCTCGTGGTGGCCGTGGTGGCGCTCATCGGCGCACTCACGCTGGGCAGGGACGACGAGACCATCGAGGGCGAGGTGGAAGTAACCGAATACCGCGTGTCGAGTAAGTTGCCCGGACGCATCGTCGAGCTCAGGGTGAAGGAGGGCGACTACGTGCGCGTGGGCGACACGTTGGCCATCCTGGAAGTGCCCGAGGTGGACGCGCAGAAGCGGGTGGCCGAGGCCACGAGCGAGGCCACGCACGCCGCCGAGGAGCTGACCGACGCGGGTGCCCGCAAGGAGCAGGTGCAGCGCAACTACCAGCTGATGGTGCAGGCGCAGTCGGCCGCCGACATCGCCCACAAGACCTACACGCGGATGCAGAACCTCTACGACGAGGGCGTGGTGACCGGGCAGAAGCGCGACGAGGCCCTGGCCGCATGGAAGGTGGCC
>CAZVWX010000358.1:0-2093 GCA_964631105.1 uncultured Prevotella sp.
GCCTTCTTGGCTTCGAAGAAGGCCGTTCTTCGAGGCAAAGAAGGCCGTTCTTCGGTCTGAAGAAGGCCCTTCTTCGAAAAAAAAACCATTTTTCGTTAATGTTTACAAAGTTGTCAACGGATTCAAGAGAATACTTTGCAAAATGTAACAAGAGGGCGCGTTAATCCGACTTTCCGTCAAAGTAAAGATTTTGGAGGGGAAAGAAGAATGTAAATATTTCCTCGATTAAACCCTTGCGTTGCATCGTTGCCCACACAGAGGGGCCGTACCTCGTGCCGGCCCGCACGCCCCGCGGGGCGTGCAGTGGCATCATCGGGTGGCAGGATGCCCCGCGTGGCCCACAACGGCGGCCGCACATGTATATGCGGAACTTGAATAAAAATGAACGCGGTTCATTTTGTATTGTCTTCGGTTTGCACTACCTTTGCGGGCATGAACATCTTACGTGAGCTTCGGCGCCACGACCACCCGCATGTGTTGGGCGCCCTCGACATCTTCCGCTACATCGGGCCGGGACTGCTGGTGACGGTGGGATTCATCGACCCCGGCAACTGGGCGAGCAACTTCGCGGCCGGCTCGGAATACGGGTACGCGCTGCTGTGGGTGGTCACCCTGTCCACCGTCATGCTCATCGCCCTGCAGCACAACGTGGCCCACCTGGGCATCGTCACGGGCCTGTGCCTGAGCGAGGCCGCGGTGAGGTACGCCCCGCGGTGGATAGGCCGCCCCATCGTCGTCAGCGCCATCCTGGCCAGCATCTCCACGTCGCTGGCCGAGATTCTCGGCGGCGCCATCGCCCTGCAGATGCTCTTCGGGATGAGCATCGGGGCGGGGGCCGTGCTCGTCACCGCGGCGGTGGTGGTCATGCTGTTCACCAACAGCTACAAGAAGATGGAGCGGGCCATCATCGGCTTCGTGTCGGTCATCGGCCTGTCGTTCATCTACGAGCTGTTCCTCGTCCACGTCGACTGGCCGTCGGCCCTGGCCGGGGCCTTTGTGCCGTCGGTGCCGCAGGGCTCGCTGCTCATCATCATGAGCGTGCTCGGCGCCGTGGTGATGCCCCACAACCTCTTCCTGCACTCCGAGATTGTGCAGAGCCGGGAAATCAACCTGGAGGGCGACGCGCGCATACGCCACATGCTGAAATACGAGTTCGCCGACACGCTCTTCTCCATGCTTGTGGGGTGGGCCATCAACTCGGCCATGATTGTGCTGGCCGCCTCCACCTTCTTCGAGCACGGCGACCACGTGGAGCAGCTCTCGCAGGCCCAGGCCATGCTGCAGCCCTTGCTGGGCAACAACGCCGCCAACATCTTCGCCATAGCGCTCCTGCTGGCGGGCATCTCGTCGACGATAACGAGCGGCATGGCGGCGGGCAGCATCTTCTCGGGGCTCTTCGGCGAGTCGTACAACGCCCGCGACGTACACTCCGTGGCGGGCATCGTGCTGTCGCTGGGCATCGCCCTGCTCGCCATCTTCTTCATCGGCGACCCGTTCCGGGGGCTGCTCGTCTCGCAGATGGTGCTGTCGGTGCAGCTGCCCTTTACGGTGTTCCTGCAGGTGAGCCTGACGTCGTCGCGCCGCGTCATGGGCAAGTATGCCAACAAGCGGTGGAACAGCGCCTTCCTCTACTCGCTCGCCGCCATCGTCACCGCGCTCAACGTGTGGCTGCTCGTGGAGAGCCTCTAGCCACGCACCGTGTGGCGGAGCCCGGCCCACAGGCCGGCGGCGGCCCGCGATGTGGAGAACAAGCCTTAACTTTGCAAGCAGTCCAAGAAGGAAATCCATATGACCGACAACGACAAAAACATGGTCTATCTGCTGCGCTGCGCCCTGTGGCAGGAGGTTCCCCGCGCCGGTCGGCTGTCGGGGCCGCCCGACGTGGCGGCCATGCTGCGGCAGGCACGGCGGCAGACCGTGCAGGGGCTGGTGGCCTGGGCGGCGGGCCGACTGGCGGAGACCGGGGCCGGCGGCGAGGAGGCGGCGATGCGGACGTGCCTGAAGACGGAGATGCTGGCGGCGAGAGACAATGCGGCCGTCGACGCAACGGTGGCACGGGTCGTGGCACGGCTGCGGCAGGGCGGCCTCGAGCC
>CAZVWX010000359.1:0-2091 GCA_964631105.1 uncultured Prevotella sp.
ATATTCGAACGTGGCCTTGCCCGCCGGGTCGCCCTCGCAGAACATGCCCACGCTCACGCCCGTGAAGCCTCCCGCCACCTCGGTGCTGAGCAGGCTGCACTCGTGGCGGGCCAGGGCCCGCCATGTGGCGCCGCCGTCGTCGGAGACGAGGAAGTGGTACTCGTTGCCGTCGGAGGTGATGCGGAGCCGTGCCGTGCCGCTCCTTACGGGCTGCTCGGCCTGTCCCCGCAGCGACTTCAGGCGGTAGCTCATGCCGGCCTTCCACCCGTCGCGGCCGTGCGTGAGGTAGAGGTCGAAGTGGCCGTCGCTTATTTGATAAACGGACAACCCCGCCCGATTATTGTGGAGCGTGTCTAAAAGTTTCACTTCCGTCTCCGCCGTCATCACGGCGCGGGTCTGCCGCCGGCCCAGATAGGTGGGTCGGTCGTTGGCGGTGAGCGTGCCGTGGGGGGTGAGCTCCACGGCGCCGCCGTCGAAGCGGTAGTTGGCGTCGATGGGGTTTTGCAGGTAGAGCCATGCCGGGTCGGCGGGGTCGATGCGCCCGTCGCCGTCGGCGTGGGGCCACGGCGCCCGCGCCGGCAGGCGGTCCACGGCCATGAGCGTGTCGATGGGCTGCCCGCCGTTCACCACCGGCCAGCCCTCACGGGTCCACGTCACCGGCGCCAGACAGGTCTCGCGGCCCAGGTGGTGGTAGCTGCCCCCGAAGTTGCGGTAGGCCAGGAACACCATCCACCAGTTGCCCGCGCCGTCCTCCACCAGGTCGCCGTGGCCCGTGCCCTGTATTTGCTTGCTCTGGCCCAGGCGGCTGCAGTTGGTCAGGATGGGGTTGGCGGGATTGCTCTCGTAGGGGCCGTAGATGCTGGTGCTGCGGGCGATGGTGAGGCGGTGGGCCAGCTCGGTGCCCCCCTCCGAGATGAGCAGGTAGTAGTAGCCGTCCTTCTTGTAGATGTGGGGCCCCTCGGGGTATCGTCCGCCGTCGCCTTGCCAGAGCATGCGGCTCTCGGTGAGCTGGCGGCCCGTCGCCGGGTCGATTTCGCAGAGCCAGATGGCGTCGCCGGGGTTGCTGCACATGTAGCAGTGGCCGTCCTCGAAGTAGAGCGAGGGGTCGATGCCCTGCTGCTTCAGCCACACGGGCTCGCTCCAGGGACCTTCGGGCGACGGGGCGGTGACGAGGAAGTTGCCGCCGTTGCCCACGTTGGTGGTCACCATGTACCACGTGCCGTCGTTGTAGCGCAGCGTCGGGGCGTAGATGCCGAGCCACGACGTGGCCCCGCCGAGGGGCAGCTGCGACGGGCGCGTGAGCACGTTGCCCACCTGCCGCCAGTCCACCAGGTCGCGGCTTTCGTAGATGGGCACGCCGGGGAAGTAGTTGAACGAGCTGTTCACCAGGTAGAACTTGTCGCCCACGCGGCAGATGCTTGGGTCGGGGTGGAAGCCGGGGAGGATGGGGTTGCGCAGGTCCTCGCTTCTGGCCGACAGGGCGAGGGTGGACAGGATGATGAGGAAAAGCAATTTCTTCATGGGTCAGGGGTTTGGGGTTGTCGTTCGGGTAAGGGCAAAAAAAATGGTCTACCGCTGTAGACCAACCTTGTTAACCTTAAATCTAATACTATGAAAAACACGTTGCAAAGATAGGCATTGTTTTCCATAGTCGCAAGCCTTTCGGGGGAAAAGTTCGCAGTTTTAAGTTATTTTAAGTCTTCAGCCTCGTTTTTTAAGGATAAGAAAGACATTCGTCGCCCGTTCCCGGCTCCGGGAATGGGGTGGGGTGGGGCGGGCCGTGGGCGTGGGTTGGGGTCGCCCCGATGGGCGTGTGTCCAGATTCCCCCTCCCTATCTTAGTGTGTCACTATTACCAATGAATGTTCTATTATATATTTCAAATTGTGTTCATGTATATTGAGGATTTTCCATAATTGAATGGCATCTTCAAACTCACATATACATTCCGCATTGAAACCATACTGGATGTTATCGTCAACACGCTCGTAGATATATTGCCCATTCCAATCTTCTTTCGTGGGCATCTTATATACACATTGCTCCGACATATCGATATAGTAGAATTCGTCATATTCTGCAAAATACAGTT
>CAZVWX010000360.1:0-2088 GCA_964631105.1 uncultured Prevotella sp.
ACATGGCGCAGGGGGATGCGCTCCCTGACGAAGAGCGACGCCAGCCAGAACAGCACGGCGGCCCCCGTCACGCGGAAGGTCACGAGCGACACGTTGTCGACGCCATGCAGCATGGCGTCCTTGCCTATCGGGGCCATCAGCCCCCAGAAGAGTTCGGCTGAGAGCAGGCTCAAGTGCGCCTGCAGCGGTTTGTTTCTTGCCATATCCATGATTTGCGGGCCCGCCCCCCTGCCTTCTTGGGTGTTGGGAAAGGGGCTCGTCCGTCCACATAAATCGTATCAGCAATCGTCTTGAAGCGCTCAACTGCGCTGCATCGTCCATTACCAGGCCTTGGTAACGTCATTACCAGGCCTTGGTAACGTCATTACCAGGCCTTGGTAATGTGAGTACCAAGGCCTGGTACGATTCGAAAAGGGATGCTTGTTCATTGTAATAAGGTGGCTCTGCCACAAGCCGGCGGCAGATCGTCATTGCAAGGCCAGCTCCACCACCTTGTCGACCGCCGCGCTGATGCCGTCGAGGTTGCGTCCGCCGGCCTGGGCGTAGTGGGGCTGTCCGCCGCCGCCGCCCTGGATGAGCTTCGCGGCCTCGCGTATGATTTTCCCGGCGTTCAGCCCGTGCCCCTTCACCATGTCGTCGCTGAACATCACGCTCAGCAGCGGCTTGTCGCCCGCCGTGGAGCCAATCACGCAGACGAGGTTCTCGCCGATGGCGTCGCGCACCTTGAAGGCCAGGTCCTTGGCCGAGGCGGCGTCCACGGGAAGCACCGTCTTCACCACGTTCACGCCGTCCACCACCTTGGCGTCTCTGACGAGGCGGTCCTTCAGCTGCTCCACCTTCTGGGCGCGGAACTGCTCTATCTGCTTCTTCATGGCGGCATTGTCGTCGATGTACTTCGCCACCACCGACCTCAGGTCCTTCGCGTTGTTGAAGAGCGCCCTGATGTCGTCCATCGTGTCCTGCGCCTGGTAGATGGCTTCCTCGCAGGCCTTGCCCGTCAGTGCCTCTATGCGGCGCACGCCGGCGGCCACGCTGCTCTCGGCCAGGATTTTGAAGAAGCCGATGCGCCCCGTGCTTGCGGCGTGGATGCCGCCGCAGAACTCACAGCTCGGCCCGAAGCGCACCACGCGCACCTTGTCGCCATACTTCTCGCCGAAGAGGGCGATGGCGCCCAGCTCGCGGGCCTTCTCGATGGGCACGTCGCGGTGCTCGTCGAGCGGCAGGTCCTGGCGGATCATGGCGTTCACCATGCGCTCCACCTTGCGCAGCTCTTCGCTGGTCACCTTCTGGAAGTGCGAGAAGTCGAAGCGCAGCGTGTGGTCGTCCACATACGAGCCCTTCTGCTCCACGTGGTCGCCCAGCACCTGCTTCAGCGCGTAGTCGAGCAGGTGGGTGGCCGTGTGGTTGGCCGCGCTTCCCGCCCGCTTGTCTATGTCCACGCAGGCCATGAATCCGGCCTCCAGGTTCTTGGGCAGCGTCTTCACGATGTGTATGCTCTGGTTGTTCTCGCGCTTGGTGTCCACCACGTCCACGGTCTCCGTGTCCGACACGAGCTTGCCCGTGTCGCCCACCTGTCCGCCCATCTCGCCGTAGAAGGGCGTGTAGTCGAGCACCACCTCATAGAAGGAGCGCTTCTTCTGGGTCACCTTGCGGTAGCGCAGGATGTGGCATTCATACTCCGTGTAGTCGTAGCCCACAAACTGCTGGTCGCCCTCGCGCAGCACCTCCCAGTCGCCGTTCTCCACGGCGGCGGCGTTGCGGGCGCGGGCTTTCTGCTTGGCCATTTCCTCGTCGAACCCCTTCTCGTCCACCGTGTAGCCGTTCTCGCCGCAGATGAGCTCCGTCAGGTCGAGCGGGAACCCGTAGGTGTCGAAGAGCCGGAAGGCCGACGCCCCGTCGAGCACGGTCTGTCCGTGGGCCTTCAGCTCGTCCATGTCGCCGTTGAGCAGGTTGATGCCCTTGTCCAGGGTGCGCAGGAAGCTGTCCTCCTCCTCCTTCATCACCCGTCCGATGAGCTCCTGCTGGGCCTGCAGCTCGGGATAGGCCTCGCCCATCTCCTGCACCAGCACGGGCAGCAGCCTGTACATG
>CAZVWX010000361.1:0-2070 GCA_964631105.1 uncultured Prevotella sp.
AAGTAACCCAACACGCCATCGCCCCGCCGCGGCCCCACGGCTCCGCCCTCGGGAGCCACGGCGGGGGCTTCATCCGAAAATCCAACCGTAACTAATCACTTAAAGAAATGAAAACGCTTGCCTTATCGCTCTTTGCGCTCATGTGTTGTTGCACGGCTGCCAGGGCACAAACCTTCCTGGAGCACGTCGGACAACAGACACCCGGGCAGGGGAAGGTGACCGTGACGGAGAGCAGCCAGCTCGACCAGCTTGTAAATGGTGCTCCCAAGCAGGCCTCCCCCACCCCGACGCCTCCGTCGGCCACTCCCCCGGCAGCCAAAGGCGGCCAGCATGCGGCAAGCGGGCACAACGCCGCGGAAGGGGACCACGCCGCTGCGCACGCACAGACGCACGCCTCGGGGCACGAAGCCAACGCGCACAAGCCGGAAAGCAAGCCTGAGACGCGCCACGAGGCCGAGCCCAACAAGGAGGGCGAGGCCGAGGAACCCGCGGTGCCGGCCATCGACATGCGCAAGAAGGTGATGCGTGGGAGCCGGAAGGTGACGGGCTACCGCGTGCAGGCGTACGCCGGAGGCAACACGCGCAAGGACCGCCAGCAGGCCGAGCAGATTGGCAACACCATCAAGGTGGCCATGCCAGACCAGCCCGTCTACGTGCATTTCTATTCCCCACGGTGGATTTGCCGGGTGGGCAACTTCCGGAGCTACAGCGAGGCGCAAAAGGTGCTGCGGCAAATCAGGAAGATGGGCTACAAGTCGGCGTGCCTCGTCAAGGGGCAAATCACGGTGCAGGACTGACCCGCGTGGCCTGGATGCCGCGCATACGAAAACATGAATGTCTCGGAACAACCATGAATCCTGAAACAGAATACAGGGCCGGGCTCGACGAGCTGGCCCGCCACTACCACGACATACTGACGCTTCTGGGCGAGAACCCCTCGCGCGACGGGCTCGCGAAGACGCCCATGCGGGTGGCCAAAGCCATGCAAATCCTCACCCGCGGATACTCGCAAGACCCACACAAGGTGCTCACGGACGCGCTGTTCGCCGAAGAGTACAACCAGATGGTCATCGTCAAGGACATCGACTTCTTCTCAATGTGCGAACACCACATGCTGCCCTTCTACGGAAAGGCGCACGTGGCCTATATTCCCAACGGCTACATCACCGGGCTGAGCAAGATTGCACGTGTGGTCGACATCTACAGCCACCGCCTGCAGGTGCAGGAGCGACTCACCGAGCAAGTGATGCGGTGCATCCAGCAGACATTGAAGCCGCAGGGCGTCATGGTGGTCGTCGAGGCCAAGCACATGTGCATGATGATGAGGGGCGTGGAGAAAAGCAATGCCATCACCACGACAAGCGCATACAGCGGCGTGTTCGAGTCGGCCAAGACGCGGGGCGAGTTCATGAACCTCCTGCGGGGGAAATGAGCGGCACGGGGGCTCGTGGCAACTACGGCTGGGCCTCGTGGAAGCGCCACGGAAGCGAGGGCGCACATGCGCACATCAAGTCTTAATCACAATATCAATACGGAAGAGATGAAATTTATCAGTTGGAATGTCAACGGGTTGCGCTCGTGCGTGCAAGTGAAATACAAGAAAGGGCGCGACAGGTCGCCCCTGCTCGACGAGAGGGGGGAGCCCAGCATAGAAAGCCGGGGGTTCGAGGCTTATTTCAACCAGCTCGACGCCGACTTCTTTTGTCTGCAGGAAACCAAGCTGCAAGCCGGACAAATCGACCTGAACTTCCCCGGCTACGAGTCCTATTGGAACTATGCCGACAAGAAGGGCTATTCGGGCACGGCCGTCTTCACGCGACAACATCCCGTCGGCGTGACCTATGGACTGGGCGTTGACGCGCACGACCATGAGGGGCGTGTCATCACACTTGAAATGGAGAAGTTTTTCCTGGTGTGCGTGTACACGCCGAACTCGCAGGAAACACCCAAGGGGGAAAGCAAGCCCCGGCGGCTGGCGTACCGGATGCAGTGGGAAGACGACTTCCAGGACTACCTGCACAAGCTGGACGCGAGAAAGCCCGTCGTGGTGTGCGGCGACATGAACGTGGC
>CAZVWX010000362.1:0-2048 GCA_964631105.1 uncultured Prevotella sp.
ATGTCGACTCCGCCGGTGTTGCGGTAGTCCTGGAGGAAGTCGGCCGTGATTTCCTTGTAGTGATGGTCGACGAGGCCGCCGGGGCCCATGAGGAACCCGAAGAGCCTGCTCTCGGGGTTGAGCCGCTTGAGCTCGTCGAAGAGGCCGCTGATGACATTGTGGCCGCCAGGCGCCTGCCCGCCGCTGAGGATGACGCCGACGTTCATCTTCTTCTGGGCCGGCTCGTCGCCGGGCACAAACTCGACCAGGGGCATGCCGTAGGTGTTGGGGAACAGTTTCTTGATTTCATCCTGGTTGTCGACACTCTCGGTGGGAGCGCCTTCCTTCACCCTGACGGCTCCCCGAAGAGCCTTCGGCAACTTGGGCTGATAGGCTGCTCTTGCTATCTGCAATGCACTTTTTTCCATAACTGATAATTTAAAATAAGTCTAGAAACTTTCAAAAACAGTGCAAATTTACTAAAAAAAACTCACTCTTGTTTGCATTTTCAGATATTTTTTCTATCTTTGAGCAATAATTAGTAACGACTTAAAAGCTAAAGTACATCATGATGTCGAACAAAAGAGATTTGAAGAAGGCCATCAACTACATTTGCAGCGACCTGTTTGCCGAATGTGTGGCGGCGGCCCTTTATGGCGGCGAGAATCCCAACCAGGAGAACGTCGACGCGCTGCTCTCCTCCATCCTGGTCATCCACAGCGACTTCATCAGCCGCGTGTCACATCCGGAACCCGGCATGGAGCCCAAACGCTTCTACAAGGACCTGACCGAAGACTTCAACAAGCAGGTGTCGGAAATCATCGACCAGATCAACAACCTGCAGTAACCAGCCGCCGGAGAGTTCATGCTAAAGACATTTTTCCGCTGGCTGCTGTACGGCCGCATGGGATGGACCAGGCAGGTGAGTGTCGCCCTGCCCGAGAAATGCATCATCTGCCTGGCGCCCCACACCAGCAACTGGGACTTCTTCATCGGCCAGGCCTACCTGCTGGCCGAGGGCTTCAAGGCGAACTTCCTGATGAAGAAGGAATGGTTCTTCTGGCCCTTGGGGGCACTCTTCCGCAAGATGGGCGGCATACCGGTCTGCCGGAGCAAGCACACGCGCATGACCGACCGCCTGGCCGAGACCGCCAGGCAGGCGGTGCACTTCAGGCTCTGCATCACGCCCGAAGGCACGCGCAGCCTGAACCCCGACTGGAAGAAGGGGTTCTACTACATCGCGCTCGGCGCGGGCATCCCCATCCTGCTCTATGGCGTCGACTATGCCCGGAAGCGCATCGTCTGCACCAAGGCCGTCGAGCCCGACGGGGACGAGGAGGGGCAGATGCGCGAAATCAAACTCTACTACAAAGACTTCAAAGGAAAGCATCCCGAAAAGTTCACCATCGGGGATGTGGACGAGAAAAGGGAGGAACCGAGACATTGAGCTACAGTTTGCCTGCATCACATATATATAACAAGGTGAAAGCATGGAGCCTGGGCGCCATGCTTGCCCTGGCCGCGCTCTCGCCCACCGGAGCCCACGGGCAATATCTCGACGGCAGCACACGCGCCTGGGGCGACACGGAGTACACCGGCGACCCGTGGGTGTTCAACGCCTCGCGCCCCAACGCCATCACCCGCGGGCTCCTCGACCGCCACATAGCCCTGTGGGCCTCGCACGGACGCTATTTCGACAACGACAGGGGGACGTGGGCCTGGCAGCGCCCCAACCTGTTCTGCACCAACGAGGACCTGTTCACGCAGACCATCGTCGTGCCCTTTCTCATCCCCATGCTCGAGAATGCGGGCGCAACGGTCTTCACGCCACGCGAGCGCGACTGGCAAACGCACGAAGTGATCGTCGACAACGACGATGCCGTGAAGAGGCCCTTCTACGTGGAGTTCAACGACAGCAAGCCTTGGAAGAACGCCGACTCCACTGGCTTCGCCCAGCGCAAGAGCATGCTCTCGGCGGGCGACAACCCCTTCCGCATGGGCACGCTCAGGCAGGCCAAGGCCACCAGGCGGAAACACGCGAGCGAAATCTCCTACCAGCCCAACCTGCC
>CAZVWX010000363.1:0-2035 GCA_964631105.1 uncultured Prevotella sp.
ACCACCGTGACGGGGAAGGAGATGAGCCGCCCGGGGAATTTCCTCGTGCGCATGGGCACGCCGATGTCGCAACTCATAGATGCTTGCGGCGGATTGCCCGACGGCGACAACAAGGTGCTGGCCGGCGGACCCATGATGGGCAAGGCGGTGATGTCGCTCGACGTGCCCGTGTGCAAGGGCACCAATTCCATCACGGTGCTCACCGGGGCCGACGCTCACCGCAAAGAGGTGCAGCCCTGCATCCGGTGCGGCAAGTGCGTCGACGCGTGCCCGATGGGGCTCGAGCCCTACTTGCTGGCCACGCTGTCGGCCAAGGAGATGTACGACCGGCTGGAGGCCGAGGACGTCACCTATTGCATTTCGTGCGGCAGCTGCCAGTTCACGTGCCCGTCGCACCGCCCCATCCTCGACAACATCCTCCAAGGAAAGGGTGTGGTGATGGGCCGCATCAAGGCACGCGCCGCCAAGGCCAAAGCTCAGGCGGCCGAAGCCAAGGCGAAGGCAGAGCAAGCGCAAGCACAGGCCAAAGCCCCGTCGGAAACCAACGAGGGAAAGGGCAAGGCCTGACATTCCACCTTATTATATATAATAGAACATCGAATAGAAAAATATCAAATGGGAAAACTAATTGTTTCTCTGTCGCCACATGCCCATGGAAGGGAGACCGTGGAGAAAAACATGTACGGCGTCATCATCGCGCTCGTGCCGGCCGTCCTGGTCTCGCTAGGATACTTTGGGCTCGGGTCGGCTGTGGTGCTGCTCACGAGCGTGGCGGCCTGCGTCTTCTTCGAATGGGCCATCTCGAAATATCTCCTTCACGTGCAGCCCTCGCTCACCGACGGGTCGGCCATTGTCACGGGCCTGCTCCTGGGCATGAACCTGCCGAGCAACCTGCCGCTGTGGATCATCATCATAGGGGCGTTGGTGGCCATCGGCATCGGCAAGATGTCGTTTGGCGGACTTGGCAACAACTTCCTCAACCCCGCACTCGTGGGACGGTGCTTCCTCCTGGTGAGCTTTCCGGCGCAAATGACCTCATGGCCCCTGCCCGGGCAACTGGCATGCTATACGGACGCCGTAACGGGGGCCACCCCGCTGGCGCTGATGAAGACGGCCATCAAGACGGGCGACGCCTCGGTGCTCGGGCAACTGCCCGACGCGGCGCACATGCTGCTCGGCTTCAATCCCACGGGGGGCGCGGGCACCATTGGCGAGGTTTGCGCCCTGGCCCTGCTCCTCGGCCTGGTGTGGATGCTGTGGAAAAAAATCATCACGTGGCACATTCCAGTGTCCATCATCGCCACAGTGTTCGTCTTTACAGGATTGCTCCACCTGGCCAGTCCGGTCTATGCCGACCCGCTCAGCGAGATTCTTAGCGGGGGACTCATGCTGGGCGCCATCTTCATGGCCACCGACTATGTGACAAGTCCCATGACCCACAAGGGGCAGCTGATTTACGGCGTCGCCATCGGATTCCTTACGGTGGTGATTCGCAACTGGGGCAGCTATCCCGAAGGCATGAGCTTTGCCATTCTCATCATGAATGCTTTTACGCCACTCATCAATCATTATGTGAAACCCACACGCTACGGGGTGGTGAAGAACAAGAAATCGTAGGGGAGGAACAATAATATGCAGAAAATCAATTCATCGCTTAGAAATATGGTCGTGGTGCTGGTGGGCTTCGCCGTGGTCATCGGCGCCCTGCTGGCCTGGGTGAACCACATCACGGAGAAGCCTATTGCCGAGAAGGCCGAGAAAACCCTTGCCGACGGCATCAAGACGGTGATGAGCACCAATGGGATACAGGTGGGCGCACCGCAGCAGGTGGACCAGACCATCGACGGAAAGAAGATAGGCTTCACGGTGCATCCGTGCACGGATGCGCAAGGGCGGGCTATTGGAGCCGCCGTGGAGAGCACCACCAATGGCTTCGGGGGCAACTTGAAGATTCTGGTGGGATTCAACACCGAGGGGAAAATCTTGGGCTACACCATTCTGGAAACATCGGAGACACCCGGACTTGGAGCCAAGG
>CAZVWX010000364.1:0-2029 GCA_964631105.1 uncultured Prevotella sp.
ATCGATTGTGCGCTGCTCTACAACCCCGCCCTCTTCACCGTGGAGAGCCAGGAGCTGCATCCCTACGTGCAGCGGCTGGAGGGCAACCCCAACTTCGTCACCCGTGGATTCCTCACCGTCACCGGGCTGCTCGCCGGCGAGCGCGTCACCATCATCGTCTGCCACCTGCCCAGCCGCTACAACGGCTCGGCCTACCGCGAGCAGGGGGCCGCCGAGATGCGCGACATCAAGGACTCCATCCTCGCCGCCGACCCGGCACGGAAGGTGCTCATCATGGGCGACATGAACGACGACCCCACCAACAAGAGCATGCGCACCGTGCTGCGCGCCAAGGGCGACAAGGCGGACGTGGGCCCGGGCGACATGTTCAACCCGTGGTACAACCTGCTCGCCAAGGAGGGCAAGGGAACGCTGATGTACCGCGGCAGCTGGAACCTCTTCGACCAGATTGTGATGTCGCCGAACCTCGTGGAGCAGAAGACGCCCATGGACTTCTCGACGCTGAAGTACTGGAAGTGCCGCATCCAGCGCATGCCCTACCTCTTCCAGACCGAGGGTCCCTACAAGGGCAGCCCCAAGCGCACCACCGCTGGCGGGGTGTGGCTCGACGGCTACAGCGACCACCTGCCCGTGGTGGTCTATCTGATGAAGGAGAAGCAGGACTGAGTGCGTGCCGCGGCGCGTGGGCCAGGGTGCGCGTCGTCTCCCCCTGCCGCCGCGCCGCTCACAGGAAGCCGGCGGCCTCGGGACCCATGTTGAAGAGCAAGTCGAGGATGGAGAGGTTGGGCAGGAAGCCCAGCTTCCGCGCATACACTTGGTAGTAGGGGAGCGGGCGGAAGTCGGGGTCGGGCAGGGCGTGCTTGGGGCTGATGGCCTCGCGGAAGTCGGCCCAGCCCGCCGCGCGCGCGTCGTCGGGACTGCGATAGCCTTGCGAGACCCCGATGGTGCCGCCGCCGGGGTAGGCCTTGTCGAGGTCGAGCAGCTGCACCATCTTGCGGGTGATGGCGAGGTTGAAGTCGAAGAGCCGCTCCCACGGCTCCTCGAAGAAGGGCCGCAGGTCGTCGGCGTAGAAGTCGAAGAAGGGGCTCTCGCCGTAGGCCGAGCAGAGCGCGTTCCAGTGAAGGCGGCGCCAGTGGCCGTGGCCGGCGATGCGGATGTCGCCCATGGCGGTGTGGCCCAGTGGCTCGTGGCTGCCGGGCGGCGCCGCCACGGGCACGGTGAGGGCCTGCGGCCCCTGCGTGGTGGCGATGACGCAGCGGTTGCGGAAGCTCTGCTTCACGTAGTGCTCGTCGCGGTCGATGATGCAGTGTCGGCAGCGGTTGAGCTTCTGGTACCACTGCACGGGTCCGAAATAGGCCGAGGCCAGCAGCGCCGTGGTCACCATATCACGCTCCCCACAATCTGGTGCTGGTGTATGAGGCACCGCCGGTGGGCCGCCTCGACGACGTAGAGCTTGCAGTCGGCGCATCCGCAGCGGCGGCAGCACACCATGGGGATGCGGTAGCGGCGCCCGTCCACGGTGATGGTGTCGCCCGGCAGAGCCGCGACGCGTCCGGCGTAGCAGGCCGTGGAGTCGGTCCACACCACCTCGCCGCCCCTCTGGGTCGGGGTGCGCATCCATCTGGCCACCAGCAGCCGTTCGCCCTTCGTGTGCGGGGGCAGCACGCCGTCGGCGGGGATGGCGTAGAGGGTGAGCGCCCAGGCGCGCACCGCCAGCATGATGGACATGGCCACGCCCAAAGTCAGCAGAAACTTCAGAACGTCCTTCAATTCCCCCTCTCTTGTCTCACTTGATGTTGTCCACCAGGGTGAAGAGCCGCTTCCACCTGATGCCCGAGAATCCCGGATGGTCGGGGCTGTGGCTCCACCAGATGAAGATGGGCTTGCCCACGACGTGGTCCTCGGGCACGAAGCCCCAGTAGCGCGAGTCGAGCGAGTTGTGGCGGTTGTCGCCCATCATCCAGTAGTAGTCCATCTTGAAGGTGTAGGTGTGGGCGAGCCTCCCGTTGATGTAGATTTGCCCGTTCTT
>CAZVWX010000365.1:0-2027 GCA_964631105.1 uncultured Prevotella sp.
ACGGGTGCCCACGTGCGCCCATCCCATGGCTGCGTCGTCGCCACGGCAGGGGCCGCGCCTTGTGCCGGCCCTGGGCGACGGAACGGCGTTTTGAACCTTTTCGACAAGCGAGAGCAGAGCAAATTCATTTGCTTTGCCGAGCGAAGAAAAGGTCGAGGCATATTCAAAGATTCAACGTTGCACCGCCGGATGATACAAATGCCGTCGGAACCGGATGGAACATGCGGCGGCATGCGTCGGGCGGCCGTGTCATTGTCTGGCATGTCGTGTCATTGTCGGGCATTCGGCGTCGCCGTCGGGCACATGAACGCCCTTTCAGGGCGTGCGGGCCGGCACAAGCCACGGCCCGCAAGCGGGCACGCCGCAGCCGCGGGGCAGACGGGCGCACGTGGCACACGCCGTTGCCCGGCCAGGGCTTGCGCCCGGCTGCGGGGCGGCCGGCTAGGGCTTGCGCCAGAAGCGGCCGGTGATGTCCTCGAAGCTGTCGCCGCTGACGCGCTTGTAGAGCCGCTGGTTGGTGGTGCGGTCCTTCAGGCATCCCAGGTGGCTGATGTAGGGCCCCACCTTGATGTAGTCGAAGCAGTCCTTGCGGATGCCGGCGGGCACGCGCTGGCGCCCGCTGTACCAGCCCACGTGGAGGGCGGGGTGGGTGCGTCGCACGTAGCGTGCCAGGAGGCTCACGCTCGCGGGCTCGGCGTCGCCGCCCATGAAGCACACGCAGGTGATGGCGCCGCCGTACTCCTGGAGCATGGACTCCAGCTCCAGGGGCGTGAGGGGCGTGCCGACGTCGTGCCACAGATAGGTGCTGTGGCACCCCGGGCAGTGGCACGGGCAGTTGGAGATGTTGATGGCCAGGGTGGTCTCGTCGGGAATCTCCTGGAAGACGATGCCCGTATTGACATATTTCAGCATGGTCGGCGTCCTCCTGCGGCTTATTTCTTCAGCTCCACCTCGACGGTCTCGGGCTCCAGCTCGGCGGCCACGTCGTACTTGTCCTCGCCGGCGTAGAAGCGGCGGTGGGCCTCCTCCTGGCGTGCGGCCGAGAAGTTGCTCACGCGCTTCAGGTAGCCGATGATGCGTGTGAGGTAGTCGACGTTCTTGCTGTGGCACACCGGGCACTCCTTGAGGTAGCGCTTGTCGATGTGCCCGCAGTCGTTGCAGACGGTGTTGGGGATGTTGTAGGTGAAGTAGTTGCATCCCTCCTTGGCCGCCACGCGGAAGAGCTGCCGGTACTGTGCCTTGGAGAGGTGCTCGTCCAGGTTCATGTGGAGGGCCGAGCCGCCGGTGAGGTGCTCGATGTAGGGTGCGCCGTGGAGCTTGAACTTGTCGACGATGTTGAGCGAGTCGTCCTCGACGATGTAGAAGTAGCTGTTGTAGCAGTCGCGCGGCACGAAGTAGCCGTCCTCGCGGTCCCACTTGGCGTGCTTCACGCCGACGTTCTCGGCGGGAATCATCTCGCAGTTGAACATGGTGTCCTTGGAGCGGTACTTCTTGTTGTAACGCTCGATGAGGCTGAGGATGCCCTGCACGTAGTGCTTGTAGTCGTCGTTGGGCGTAATCTTGAGCCCCATGAACTCGGCGCTCTCCACGAGGCCGTTGATGCCGATGGTGAGGTACTGGCGGTCGATGTTGATGTAACCGGCGTCGAAGAGCGGCAGCATGCCGTGGCGCTGCATGTCCTTGAGGTTCTCGTTGTAGGCTATCTGCACCTTGTGGCAGAGGTCGACGATGTGCTCGAGGAACTCCAGGTAGTCCTTCTTGTGGTTGACGGCATACTGCACGCAGCGGTTCAGGTTGATGGTGAGGACGCTCTTCGAGCCCGTCGACACGCCTCCGGCCCCGAGGGTGTAGCTGAAGCCGTTGTCCTGTATCTCGTTGCGCAGCCGGCAGCAGGACGACAGCGAGTCGGCGTTGTCGCTCAGGTAGGTGAAGAAGCTGTGCCCCTCGGCGTACATCTCGGCGGCGAAGTCGCCCCACTCCTTGTCCTTGCAGTCGCCGTTCTCGGTGAGCATGGCCATGGTCTCGAC
>CAZVWX010000366.1:0-2027 GCA_964631105.1 uncultured Prevotella sp.
CGTGCCAGCTCTACATGCGCCGCTTCAACGACGGCGACGTCATCACCGTGGAGCCCTGGCGCTCGGCAGCCTTCCCCGTCATCAAGGACTGCATGGTGGACCGTTCGGCCTTCGACAAGATTATCGCCGCCGGCGGCTACACCTCCGTGCGCACCGGCCAGGCCCAGGACGCCAATGCCATCCTCATTCCCAAGGAGGCCGCCGACGAGGCCATGGACTGCGCCACGTGCATCGGCTGCGGCGCCTGCGTCGCCGCCTGCAAGAACGGGTCGGCCATGCTCTTCGTCTCGTCGAAGGTGAGCCAGCTCGCCCTGCTGCCACAAGGCCGCCCCGAGGCCGCACGCCGCGCCAAGGCCATGGTGGCCAAGATGGAGGAGCTGGGCTTCGGCAACTGCACCAACACGCGTGCCTGCGAGGCCGAGTGCCCCAAGAACGAGAGCATCGCCAACATCGCCCGGCTCAACCGCGAGTTCATCAAGGCCAAGCTGGCCGACTAGCCACAACCTCCTGCTTGGGGGGAACGAGCCCGCCGGAAGCGCTTTCCGGCGGGCTTTCTCATGGCCGCGCCACGGCCGGAGCCACGGGATGGCCGCCTCCCCCCGTCCCACGCGCACGGTTCCACCCCGGGCGGGAGGGGGCGCGCACAGCAAACAAATGTTAAAAAGACGCAAAAAGCCCCCCGCCGTGTAACTTCCGGCCCCCCTCGTCCGTCTTCAATAATAGAGAGCAGATGAAAGAGATCAGTTTCCGAAACGATGTACTGCCGTTGAAAAACGGCCTTTACAGGCTCGCCCTCCGCATCACCCTGAACAAGGAAGAGGCCGAGGACATCGTGCAAGACACACTGGTCAAAGTCTGGAACGCACGCGGCAGGTGGCACGACATCGACTCCCTGGAGGCCTACACCTACACCATAGCCCGAAACCTCGCCCTCGACCGCATGCAGAAGGCCGAAAAGCGCACCACCTCGCTCGACGAGGCCTGCGCCGACCGCCCCGACGCTTCGTCCACTCCCTACGAGAAGACGCTCCAGAGCGACCGCATGAGCCTCGTCAGGCGCCTTGTCGACCAGCTGCCCGAGAAGCAGCGGAGCTGCATGCAGCTGCGCGACATCGAGGGGAAAAGCTACAAGGAAATTGCCGCGATACTCGGAATCAGCGACGAGCAGGTGAAGGTGAACATCTTCCGCGCGCGGCAGACAGTGAAAAGGAAATTCGAACAATACGACGAATATGGACTATAAGTACATCAGACAATTGCTTGACCGCTACTTCCAGGGCGAGACCTCGCTCGAGGAGGAGGAGATCTTGCGGGCGTTCTTCAGCCAGACGGACGTCCCGGAGGAGCTCGGGCGCTATCGCGACCTCTTCGCCTACGAGGTTCGCGAGCGCGAGCAGACGGTGCTCGACGGCGATTTCGATGAGCGCCTGTTGTCGAAAATCAACGAGGCTCGGCCCGTCAGGGCGCGTGTCGTCACCCTGCGCCAGCGCCTGGCCCCGCTGTTCAAGGCGGCTGCCGTGGTGGCCATCTTCCTCACCCTGGGCAATGCCGCCCAGGTGGCCTTCCGCCAGGAGGCCGCGCCGGTGAAGCCGGTGCAGGGGCTCAAGGTGAAGCCCGGCCCCTCGGTGGCCTACAGCGACTCGGCCGTCGTCGACTCGCTGCAACAGAGCAGCCTCGGAGCCGGCGGCCAGGCCGATGTCTCCGACTTCATCATCAAGTGATATTTCTATGCTTTCTCTATAATAATCACGTTTAGTAAAACAACAATGAAACTGTGAAGTTTCAATTCTCTCAAATTTTTCATAACATACTAACGTAGAAGAGGCCCGCAACTCGTTGATGAGTTGCGGGCCTCAAGCTTTTTCCCCCGCGGCTGCGCCGCAGCCGCCGGCGTGCGCGTCAATAGTTCTCGGCGTTCACCTCGAAGTAGCTCTGTGGATGGTTGCACACGGGGCACACCTTCGGAGCCTTCTTCCCGATGACGATGTGGCCGCAGTTGCGGCACTTCCAGATGCGGTCGCCGTCCT
>CAZVWX010000367.1:0-2020 GCA_964631105.1 uncultured Prevotella sp.
TACCTCTGCCACGGGAAGCGCCCCGACGCCATTGTGGGCGACGGCGACTCGCTGCCGCAAGCCTTCAAGCGGCAATACGCCGACATCTGGCACCACTTTGCCGAACAAGAGGACAACGACCAGACCAAGGCCACGCGCTTCCTCATGAAGCGGGGCTTCTCGCGCCTGTGCTACCTCGGGGCCACGGGCAGGCGCGAGGACCACACGCTCGGCAACATCAGCCTCCTGGCCCGCTACGCCGTGGAGTTCGGGCTCCGCCCCGTCATGGTCACCGACTACGGCTATTTCCTCGCGGCCAGCGGCGACGCCGTCTTCGCCACCTTCCCCCGCCAGCAGGTCAGCATCTTCAACATCAGCTGCACGCGGCTTGAGGGGCGTGGGCTGCGATGGCGCTGCTACCCCTACCGCCATCTCTGGCAGGGCACCCTGAACGAGGCCACGGGGCGCGAGGCGGTCTTCCAGGCCGATGGCGCCTACGTCGTCTATCTCACCCACGAGCCAAAAGTCTGAGCCCGACCCCACGCCGCGCGCGGCCTTCTGCTAGTCATAGAGGGTGTAGATGTATTGCGTGGACAACGGCTTCCAGCAGGGCAGACCGTCGTTGAAGACGGCAAGGCTCGTGTCCGTCTCATCTTCGTCCTCGTCGAACACATGGTCGTCGGTTTTATACTTGTCGATGAAGAAGTACTGGTAGTAAAGCTTTGCGGCAAGCTCATTGTCAGCCAGTTCCGGATGGCCGAGCCATTTGTACGCGTCGTCGGCGCGCCGGCCCAGCTCCCTTGCCTCCATTTCTGATGTAACATCAAAGAACCAGTACCAGGAATCCGTCCAGTCCTCATACCGCCACTCCTGCCAGTCTCTGAATTCCACCCATCCGCAAGTCCATCTGAAAACCCGCGCCGCCCAATAGGGATGGCCCGTGTTGAAGCAGATGTCGCCCAGGTTCAGGCCGCGGCGGGCCATCCGGCGTATGTCCTTCCAGCATTTCATTCTTCTTGTCTCACGGTTCGCCATCGTCACAAGAATCCTTGACTCCATCTGAACGATGCCTCTTTGGGGTGTGCATGAGCACACACGGTATGGAATACGTTTTCTCATAGGTTTTCGGAATTTGAATTTGAAAAAGGCCTTGCCCCCAACAGATTTGCAAGCGGGGGACAAAAGTAGGTTTGTTTTCGGTTTGCCGTGTGCAGCTTGGCCTTCAGCAAGCACAACGACACGAGAGTGCAAGCCCGGGCCACATGGCGCAGGCTGAAGCGTTCAACGACAGAGGAGCTGTTGCTGCCCTCTGCCCCAATTGGAAATTCATGAAGTGAGACAAGAATGTATCAGCAAGCCAAAGAGCGCACCGATGCCCCAAAAGCCTCTCCAGACCACCGTGAACGTACTCACGAAGCCTGAGGATGCCCGGCATCGTCACTTTTCCGACTCTGTTTGATTGTTGCTAATACTTCATTGGGTGAAAACAAATTCCGAATGACACTTTCTGCGTGCAAAGGTATGGATTTTTTTCTTTCCTCCAAAGACTTTGCCTTTATTTTTTCAAAAAGGAAGGCAAGTGCTGCAGGCAAGACAGAATGGTTGTTCCTTTCCCTTATGATGATGATTCGCTCGACAGTGCACACGCCGTGACCGGTGTCAACAACGCTTCTATTTCATCGCGTGGCGACCACCACAGAATCGTGTGGCGACCGCCGCAGAATCGCGTGGCGACCGCCGCAGAATCGCGTGGCGACCGTCACGGAATCGTGTGGCGACCGCCACACGATGATGGTAAAGCCGAATTGCATCGACTTGAAAGCGTTGCAGAAATGGTTCGCGCCATTGGTCGCCGGTAGTCTTTCATCGAGCAGAACATCGCCGGGGCTCGGCTCTCTTCTTGTCAGCCGCAAGCAAGAATATTTCGGGTAAATGTTGGGCCATAGACGCACCCGGGCGGCACTGCAGGCCGAGCTGCCTTTTACTGATTGGCACCGTGCAAAAATCATGCATGAGGGATGAAAAAAAACGGGGCGGGGAG
>CAZVWX010000368.1:0-2014 GCA_964631105.1 uncultured Prevotella sp.
GTCTTGCCCGTGCCGGGCTCGCCGATGAGGATGGGGTTGTTCTTCGTGCGCCGGCTCAGGATTTGCAGCACGCGGCGTATCTCCTCGTCGCGCCCGATTACGGGGGCGAGCTTGCCCGAGCGAGCCTCCTCGACCAGGTTCTTGGCATACTTGCCGAGCGCCTGGTAGTTCTCGTCGCCCGACTGCGTCTGCACGCGGCTGCCCTGGCGCAGCTCGAGCACCGCCTGCATGGCCTCCTTCTGCGTTACGCCCGCGTCCTTGAGGATGCGCCCGGCCGTGGAGTCCACCTCCAGCAGGGCCAGGAAGAGGGGTTCCACGCTCACGAACTGGTCGCCGAGCTTGCGCGAGATGTCCTCGGCCTTGTCGAACACGGCCGTGGTTTCCTTGCTGAAATAGGGCTGCCCGCCCTGCACTTTGGGCAGGTGGGCCATCTCGCCCGCCACCAGCGTCTGCACCTGCTGCGGGTTGACGCCCAGCTTCTGGAACACATAGTTGGTCACGTCGCGCCCCTTGCTCATCACGCCCTGGAGCACGTGGACGGGCTCCACGGCCTGCTGGCCGCCCCGCCGCGCCGTGTCGACCGCCGCCTGGACGGCCTCCTGCGCCTTGATGGTGTATTTGTCGAATGTCATGTTGTGTATCTCCTTTCTTGTTGGTTTTTCTGGAAACCACGTTGGCAAACCATATGCCCGGAAAGGAAATGCGACAAGACGGCACGCCGCGCCGACAAATTGTCACACGCGCTCAGAGCTCCACCTCCACGGTGTGCTCGCCCGCCACCAGGGGGAGGAGGCAGCCGCCGAGGGGGCGCCCGTCGAGCCGGACGGCCTTGACGCCCTTGTGGCGGCCGCGGGGATTGGTGACATGGATGGTGTAGGTGGCGCCGCGGAAGACGCGCCTCACCGTGAACTCACGAGCCGAGGCGGGCAGGCAGGGGTCGACGAAGAGTCCCTCGTAGCAGGGGCGTATGCCGAGGATGTACTCGGTGACGGCGGCCCACATCCACGCCGCCGTGCCCGTGAGCCACGAGTTCTTGCCCTCGCCCGGGCGGGCGGCGTCCTTGCCCGCCACCATCTGGCAGTTCACGTAGGGCTCCACCTTGTGGAGCGTCTGGTGGTGCTCCTCCACATAGCTGGGCAGAATCTTCGTGTAGTGGCTCCACGCGTCGTCGCCCCGTCCGGCCACGGTCTCGCCGATGACAATCCACGGGTTGTTGTGGCAGAAGATGCCGGCGTTCTCCTTGTAGCCCTCCGGATAGGAGCTGATTTCGCCATATTCCACATAGTAGTGTGTGAAGGCCGGATGATTGAGCACGATGCCGTGCTCGCACTCCATGAGGCGCTTCACCGAGTCGAGGGCCTTGCCGCACAACCCCTCCTCGAGGCCGATGGCCGCCATGGTGCACCATCCTTGCGACTCGATGAAGATTTGCCCCTCGCGGCACTCGCGGCTGCCCACCTTGCGCCCATAGAAGTCGTAGGCGCGCAGGAACCACTCGCCGTCCCATCCGTGGCGCTTCACGGCCTCGGCCATGCGGCGCATGGCCGTCCGCATCCGCCCACCCTCGGCCTCGAACGAGTCGACGCCGTAGTCGCCGGGGCGGTAGCCGTGGCCGGCGAGATAGTCGCAAAGTGCGGCGTAGTCGCGCGCGGTGACCACGAACAGTCCGGCAATCATCAGGCTTTCGGCCTTCGAGCCCTCGCTATGGTTCTCGGTGGTCTGGAAGCTCTCGTCGGGGTTCCAGCTGAAGCAGTTCAGGTTGAGACAATCGTTCCAGTCGGCACGACCGATGAGTGGAAGTCCGTGAGGCCCAAGGTTTTCTACGACATGGTTCATGCTCACCTTCAGATGCTCGAACAGCGTCTTCTCGCTTCCCGGCTCATTGTCGAAGGGCACCCGCTCGGCCAGGATGTCGAAGTCGCCCGTCTCCTTGAGATAGGCCGCGGTGCCGAAGATGAGCCAGCATGGGTCGTCGTTGAAGCCGCCGCCGATGTCGTTGTTGCCGCGCTTGGTC
>CAZVWX010000369.1:0-2005 GCA_964631105.1 uncultured Prevotella sp.
GCACTCCTTGGGCAGGCGCACGAATCCGAAGTTCTGGCAGTTGAAGAGACAGGCGTCCATGGCCAGCTTGGCCAGCGTGCCGGCCACGGAGGCCAGGGCGAAGGCCACGTTGCGCTCCATCTTGCCGCGCCCCATCTGCGCGTACACCACGTTGTAGTCCATCGAGTCGAATCCCAGCAGGCGCGTCGTCATGGTGCGGTCCAGGGGGAAGCTGTTGCCGTAGCCCGCGGCCGAGCCCAGGGGGTTGCGGTTGGTCATGCGCCAGGCGGCGAGCAGGAAGAGCATGTCGTCGGCCAGGCTCTCGGCATGGGCCCCGAACCACAGTCCGAAGCTCGACGGCATGGCAATCTGCAGGTGGGTGTAGCCGGGCATGAGCACGTCCTTGTACTGCTCGCTCTTCTGCTGCAGCTCGTCGAAGAGCACCTTCACCAAGTCCACCACCCGGCGCAGCGCGTGGCGGGTGAAGAGCTTCAGGTCGAGCAGCACCTGGTCGTTGCGGCTCCGCCCCGAGTGTATCTTCTTGCCCACGTCGCCCAGCTTGTCGGTGAGCATGAGCTCCACCTGCGAGTGCACGTCCTCCACGCCCTCGTCGATGGTGAACTTCCCCTCGTCGGCCAGGCGGTAGATGCGCCTGAGCTCTGCGAGCAGCCGGCCGAGCTCGTCGGCCGTGAGCAGGCCGATGGACTGCAGCATCGTGGTGTGGGCCATCGACCCGAGCACGTCGGCCTTGGCCAGGTAGAGGTCGAGCTCGCGGTCGCGCCCCACGGTGAACCGCTCTATCTCCTTGTTCACTTCAAAGTTCTTTTCCCATAGTTTGTGCGCCATGTTCTCTTTCGTCCTTTCTCTTCTTTGGTTTATGCTTCATTCCTCGGCGTAGGGCACGGCGGCCAGCGCGTCGGCAATCTTTTCCAGGGCCTCCTTCAGCGGCTTGGCCACCATGCCCTTCACCAGCGGGTTCAGGTCGGCCTTGATGGTGAGCTTCATCTTGCTGCCCCCCTCGGCGGGCAGCAGCTGTATCCAGAAGTTGAAGGGCACGGGGCTGCCGTCGGCCTCGAACTTGATGGTCTTCGGGGGCTCGCGCCCCACGATGCGTAGCACGATGTCGCCGCCCATGGGCGACTTGATGGCGATGCCGTCGGGCCGGAACGCCACCCCCTCGGCCTTGTCGGCGGGGATGCTGTCCTTCACGCGCTCCAGGCGGCTGAGGTCGCTCAGGTTGCCGTACACCGTCTCCTGGCGGTGCGGTATGTGCTTGATGCTGCTTTCGAATGTTGCCATGTCTTCCTTCCTTTTCGTCTTGCCGGGTGTGATTACTTCTCCCAGCCGGCCGGGTCCTTGCGCCAGGCGTGCAGCACCTCCACCTCGGCGTCGGTGATGTAGCCCGTCTGCAGGGCCTCGGCCACCACGCTGTCATAGTCGGTGAGCGTCACCAGCCGCACGTCGGCCTCCTTGAAGGCCTGCTCGGCCACGGGGAAGTTGTACGTGTAGGCCGCCACCATGCCAATCACCTCGCAGCCGTCGCGGCGGATGGCCTCCACGGCCTTCAGGCTGCTGCCGCCCGTCGACACCAGGTCCTCCACCACCACGACCCGCAGGCCGGGCCGCAGCTCGCCCTCGATGAGGTTCTCCAGGCCGTGATCCTTGGGTTTCGAGCGCACGTAGACGAACGGCAGGTTCAGCTCGTCGGCCACCAGCGCCCCCTGCGGGATGGCCCCCGTGGCCACGCCGGCGATGGCCTCCACCTCGGGGAAGTTCTCCAGGATGGCGTGTACGAGCTCCAGCTTCACGTAGCTGCGCAGGTCGGGGTAGGAGAGCGTCTTGCGGTTGTCGCAGTAGAAAGGCGACTTCCAGCCGCTGGCCCAGGTGAACGGGTTGTTGGGTTGTAGTTTGATTGCCTTGATCTTCAGCAGCTTGGCTGCGAAATCTCTTTTCAGTGTGCCCATATCTGTTGTGATGTTTTGGATGTTCTCGCTTGCAAAGGTACTGCAAACCGAAGACAATACAA
>CAZVWX010000370.1:0-1982 GCA_964631105.1 uncultured Prevotella sp.
TGAAGCTGCGCGGGCCGGGCGACCTGGAGGGCACGCAGCAGAGCGGCATGGCCTTCGTCCTGAAGATTGCCAACATTGCCCGCGACGGGCAGCTCGTGCAGATGGCGCGCGACGAGGCGCAAAGGATTGTCGACGACGACCCCACCTGCGAGAAGCCCGCCTACGCCCTGCTCTGGAACAGGCTGCGCGAGCTGCGCAAGACCAACATCAACTGGGGAGCCATCTCGTGAAGCCGGCGGGGAGCCGTCGCGCGGGCGTGGCCGACGGGCGCTGCCATCCTTGCAGGCAAATGGGCCGCGCGGCATGGCGCCTATATATAATAAGGTGGAAAGGCCCGTCCGCCGCCCCGGCAGCGGCGGCAGCGGAAGAGGGGCAAATTGTTAACTGACAATAAAATCTGTTAACGCAAACGGCGAAATGCAACAAGAATGAAAAAAAATCGTTATATTTGCAAAGTCATTCACTTATTCGCCGCTTTTTTTGACGAGCCGCGCGAATAAGAAAGGAACACACAACGCGTTCCGGAAGACCTAACCTAAAAAAGGAACATGAGTTTAAAACAAATAAGAATCATATCTGCCTTTGCGCTGTTTGCGTTAACAGCCGTTCCCACGTCCGCACAGGACCTCCTCGCACGCCAAGCCCCCGTGGACAGGCGCATGAAAACCGTCGACACACTGGCGCTGACAAGCCTGAAAGAAAAAGAAGCTTTCGAGAACCCCGCCGCCGAACTCTATGATGACTGGAGCAACCAGTACGCACACAAGAAGTCGGACAACATGCCCGAACACTACAAGATTGACTTGCGCGGATTCCACATGCCCACACCGAGCCGGGTGGTGACCTCGAACTTCGGCGCGCGCTGGGGCCGGCAGCACAAGGGACTCGACATCAAGGTGTACATCGGCGACACCATCCGGGCTGCCTTCAGCGGACGCGTGCGCATTGTGAGATACGAGGCCGGCGGCTACGGCAAGTACGTGGTCATTCGCCACAACAACGGACTGGAGACCATCTACGGCCACATGTCGAAGCAACTGGTGAAGGAGGACGAATACGTGAAGGCCGGCGACCCCATCGGACTGGGTGGGAACACGGGGCGGAGCACGGGCTCGCATCTGCACTTCGAGACGCGCCTCTGCGGCGTCGCCCTCAACCCGGCGCTGATGTTCGACTTCCGCAACCAGGATGTCACGGGCGACTACTACGTCTACGACGCGAAGAGCTACGACGAGGAGAGCCAGGAGGCCACCCGCCTGCGCGGCAAGATTGGCAACGGCGGCTACACCCGCGAGATGGTGCAGCCCAGCGGCAGCAACAGCGCGAAGAGCGAGACGGCCGCCACGACCTACTCGGGAGGCGAGATGCTCTATCACAAGGTGAAGAGCGGCGAGACGCTCATCTCCATCGCCGAGAAGCGGGGCGTCAGCGTGGAGCAAATTTGCAAGCTGAACCACATCAGCAAGAACAGCAAGGTCCACGTCGGGCAAATCTTGAGATATTCCTAACAGCATTCCCATTCCATGATGATGGCTCAGCCCGCCGGGGCTGGGCCATCTTCATTTCTCCACACATCAGATTATCAGAGAAAGCGCGGGGGCGCGTGCCCACGGGCATCAATACCACAGGCGGGCACGTGTCCACGGCAGGGGCGACGACGTGTCCACGGCACGAGGCACGGCTCCTGCCGTGGCGACGGCGCAGCAGACGGAGGGACACGGCGTGGCGGCACGTGGACAATGGCGTTGCTTGTATTCAGCCGCATGAAAACCAGCATGTGACAGGACGGAGTCTCAGCGAGGCTGCACTCGGGCTTTCACACCCGTTGGCATCGCCATCACTCTGTTTAGAATTACATTTACATCATTCAGACCCTTCCGAAAAATCCGATTTTTCAGAAAGTCAGATTATTCCGTGTTTTTGCGATATTCTGCGAACTTTCTTCCCCGATTTGCTTACGGTTTTGTAAAGATGCGAGAAAA
>CAZVWX010000371.1:0-1981 GCA_964631105.1 uncultured Prevotella sp.
TCGATGTACTGGTAGATGCACTTCTTCAGATGGTGGCCATTTAGGAAGATGAGCTCGCAGGGCATGAGAATCATTCCCTTCGTGGGGTCGCCGTTGAACCACTGGTAGCGGTGGAAGAGCAGCTGCACGAGCTTGCCGGGGTAGCTTGCGGCCGGCTTGTCGCCGAACTTGCAGGTGTCGTCGAAGGCGATGCCGGCCTCGGTGGTGTTAGAGATGATGAAGCGCATCTCGGGCTGCTCGGCCAGAGCCATGAAGGCTTGGTTCTGTGCGTAGGGGTTCAGGGCGCGGCTGATGACGTCGATGCGGGTGAGCGTGTTCACGGGCTGGCCGTTCTCCTTGCCCTGCAGGTTGACGTGGTAGAGGCAGTCCTGCCCGTTGAGCCAGTCCACCATTCCCTTTGCCAGCGGCTGTACGATGACCACCGACGAGTTGAAGTTGGTCTTCTGGTCCATGTTGTAGACAATCCAGTCGACAAATGCGCGGAGGAAGTTGCCCTCGCCAAACTGGATGATTCTCTCGGGCATCACGCTCTTGGGGGCGGTGCGCTTGTTGAGTGCTTTGAGTTGTGACATAATGAAGTCTTATTGTTGTTTTTGGTTTGTTTTTTTTTGCATTGCAAAGATAATAAATTATTTGGCTGTGCGTACAAAAAAAGCGCAAAAGTTTGCGTAAACCTTTGCGCTTTTTGCTTTCTTTAGGAAATGGCTACATGGCGTAGATGTTGAATCCGCCGTCGACGACGGCCACGGTGCCTGTGACGAAGCTTGCCGCAGGGCTCATCAGATAGTGGATGGTGCCGCAGAGCTCCTCGGGCTTGCCCATGCGCCCGAAGGGTGTCTGCCTGATCACGTCCTGGCCGCGCTGCGTGTAGCTGCCGTCGGGATTGGTGAGCAGCGTGCGGTTTTGCTCGGTGATGAAGAATCCCGGGGCGATGGCGTTGACGCGTATGCCCTCGCCGAACTTCTTCGCCGTCTCGTGGGCCATGTAGGCCGTGAAGTTGCTGATGCCGGCCTTGGCGGCGGCATAGCCGCACACGCGCGTCATCGGGCGGAAGGCCGCCATGCTCGAGAAGTTGATGATGCTGCCCTTGCCCTGCTTCACCATCGGGTGGAGGAACACCTGCGTGGGAATCACCGTGCCGGTGAGGTTCAAGTTGAGCACCTTTTGGAATTGTTCGGGGTCCAGGTCGAAGAAGGTCTGGTCGGGGCCAATCGTCGCTCCCTTCATGTTGCCGCCGGCGGCATTGAGCAGGGTGTCCACGCGTCCGAAGTCGGCCAGGATGTCCGCGCAGTTCTTCTCCACCAGCGCCTGGTCCATCACGTCGGTCTTGTAGAACTTGGCCGTTCCCCCGGCCTTCACGATTTCCTCGGCAATGGTGTTGCCCACCTCTTCTTTTCGGCCCAGGATGCAGACTTTGGCGCCTTGTGCGGCCAGGTACTTGCCGATGCAGCGGCCCAGCACGCCCGTTCCGCCCGTGATGACCACCACGTAGTCTTTGATGTTGAATAGATTTTCCATATTCTTTTTTCTTTTTGTCGCGTTATGGTTTTCAGTGAATCCTCATTGATAGAATCCCGGCTGCTTGTATGCGATGCCGAGCTCGCGGTCCACGGTGGCGATGATGCCCTGCACCTGCCCCATGGCGAACATGCGGCCCAGGAATGAGTAGCCTGCGTTGTAGCCGCGGTTCTCGTCGCCCAGCATCGTCATGCCGTGGTCTACGCGCATGGGCAGGCGGCTGATGTTCGGCTGTCCGCCGCGCCGCCGCTCCTCCTCCTCGAAGATGCGGGCCAGGGCGATGACGTCGGCGCGTCCGCCCAGGTGGCTGGCCTCGGTGAAGTCGCCGTTGGCGAAGATGTGGCACGAGCGCAGGTGGACGAACCACGTGCGCGAGGCGTACTTCCGGGCCAGCGCGGGCACGTCGTTCTGGGCGCCGGCCGAGAGGCTGCCCGCACAGAATGTGAGGCCGTTGTGCCTGTCG
>CAZVWX010000372.1:0-1974 GCA_964631105.1 uncultured Prevotella sp.
CTCGCTGGCATTGCCTTTGCATAAGGCAAGCTGCGCTCGGCAATTTGAAAGCAAGTTTTCATTGCGCTCGCTGGCATTGCCTTTGCATAAGGCAAACTTGCATAAGGCAGGCTACACCTTAATTAATATACAGGGCAATCATTGCCTTTGGCAGAAGAAACATGGAACGACGACAATATATGAACAAGCAACATTGCAGCACCGCCATCCTGGCCGCGGCCCTCGTGCTCGGGGCGTGCTCCACGGGCCATGAGCTCGCGGGCGTCAGCCGGAGCCGCCTCGTGGTGGACAGCCGCTACGACACCCGCCCCGACGCACGCGCCGAGGCCTTCACAGCCCCCTACAGGCGGCAGGTGGACAGTCTGATGAGCCCCGTCGTGGGACGCGCCGCCGAGACCCTGGCCGCGGGGAGGCCCGAGAGCAAGCTGTCGAACCTGCTCACCGACATCCTCGTGTGGAGCGCCGGGCGATTCGGCGAGCACCCCGACTTCGCCGTCTACAACATCGGCGGCATGAGGGCCGCCTTCGCCCCGGGCCCCGTGACCTATGGCGACGTGCTCGACGTGGCGCCCTTCGAGAACAAAATCTGCTTCGTCACCCTCACCGGCGACAAGGTGCTCGAGCTCTTCGGCCAGATTGCCGCACGGGGAGGCGAGGGCGTGAGCCACGCCGTGAGGCTCGCCATCACCCCCGGCGGGCGGCTGGTGAGCGCCGAGGTGGGCGGCCAGCCCGTCGACAGCGGCCGCCTTTACCGCATCGCCACCATCGACTATGTGGCCGAGGGCAACGACCAGATGGTGGCCTTCAAGGCTTCCACCGACGTGGTGTCGCCGCGGGGGGATGAGAACAATGTGAGAAACATCATCATGGACTACTTCGGCGACCAGGCCCGCAGGGGCCGCGCCGTCAGCGCACGGCTGGAGGGGCGCATCGTGGTGAGATGAGCGGAGAAAGGAGAAACGGAATATGAGCAAGCCGACAATGATGAAGACGACATGGAGGCGGGGCGCCGCGCGTGCCCTGTTGGTCCTGCTGGTGGCCGCGGCCCCGGCGTCGCACGCCCCGGCGCAAAGGCGGCTGGTGGTGCTCCATACCAACGACACGCACAGCTGCGTGATGCCCCTGGGGCGCAACCTGGCCGACACCATGCTGGCCGGACGGGGCGGATTCGTCCGCCGCGCGGCCCTGGTCGACGCCGAGCGCAAGCGGAGCCCCGGCCTGCTGCTCTTCGACAGCGGCGACTTCTCGCAGGGCTCGCCCTACTACACACTCTTCAAGGGCGACGTGGAGGTGGGGCTGATGAACATCATGAAGTATGACGCGGCCACCATCGGCAACCATGAGTTCGACTTCGGCCTGGACAACATGGCGCGCCTCTTCCGCAAGGCTCGCTTCCCCATCGTCTGTGCCAACTACGACTTCACCGGCACGCCCGTCGAGGGACTGGTGAGGCCGTGGGTCATCATCAAGCGCCACGGGCTGCGGATTGGCGTGTTCGGCCTCGGGCCGCAGCTCGACGGGCTGGTGTCGGCGGCCAACTGCCGGGGCGTGGGCTACGAGGAGCCTGTGGCCAAGGCGCAGCAGGTGGCCTCGATGCTGAAGCGGAAGAAGAAGTGCGACGTGGTGATTTGCCTCTCCCACCTGGGATGGGACATCTTCGGCACCGACGACACCAAGCTCATTCCGGCCACGCGCGACATCGACCTCGTGCTCGGGGGCCACTCGCACACCTACTTCCGGCAGCTGGAGTGGCTCGACAACCGCGACGGCCGCCCCGTGGCCGACGACCAGAACGGCAAGCACGGGGCCTTTGTGGGCCGCCTGGTGCTCGAGTTCAAGAAGTAGTCCGCCCCGGCCGCGACCGTCCCGGCTCCGGCGGCAACCGCTGCCGCCCCCGGCGCGGGGCTCAGACCTCGCAGCCGGGCAGCAGGGCCGCTATCTCGCGGCCGTGCACCGTGCGGAGCACCATGCCCA
>CAZVWX010000373.1:0-1973 GCA_964631105.1 uncultured Prevotella sp.
CCGGCTTGCTCACGGCCAGCTTCACCTCGACGGGGTCCTTGAGCAGCGTCTTTGCCAGTTCCTCGATTTTCTCGGGCATGGTGGCCGAGAACATGATGGTCTGGCAGTTCTTCGGCAGACGTTTGGCGATGGTCATGATGTCCTCGGAGAATCCCATGTCGAGCATCCGGTCGGCCTCGTCGAGCACGAAGAAGCTCACCTTGCTCATGTCGACGTTGCCCATGGAGATGTGGGAGATGAACCGTCCCGGCGTGGCAATCACCACGTCGGCGCCGAGCCGGAGGCTCTTCACCTCCTGGTCGTATCGGTTGCCGTCGTTGCCGCCGTAGACGGCCACGCTGCTCACGCCGTCCAGGTAGTAGGAGAATCCCTGCATGGCCTGGTCGATTTGCTGTGCCAGTTCCCGTGTGGGGCTCATGATGATGCAGTTGATGGCCTGTTCGGGATAGTCGCCCTCGTCTAGTTTGCTGAGGATGGGCAGCAGGTAGGCGGCTGTCTTCCCCGTGCCCGTCTGGGCCACGCCCAGCACGTCGCGCCCCTCCAGGATGGGGGGGATGCACTTTTCCTGTACGGGCGTGCATTCGTCGAACCGCATGTCGTAGAGTGCGTCGAGAACGTTATCGGATAAGTCTAATTCTTCAAATTTCACGTTTTCTGTTTTTTAATTGTTGTTACCTAATAAATAATAAGTGCGGAGGCTCGGTGGCCGTCATTCCGGAGCCCTGCGATAGCAGAAGTAAGCCACGATGCCGAAGATGAAGTTGGGAATCCACGCGGCCAGGACGGGTGGCGTGTCGGCTTGGATGGCAAAGGTGGCGCAAACGGTCTGCAGCATGATGTAGACGAAGCTCAGTGCCAGTCCGAGCCCGAGGTAGAGCCCCATGCCGCCCTTGCGCTTGCGTGCGGAGAGCGAGACGCCGATGATGGTGAGGATGAACGAGGCGAACGACGAGGCGATGCGCTTGTGGTACTCCACCTCATACTGCACCACGTTGCCCGACCCGCGGTCGCGTTGCTTCGAGATGTAGTCGCGCAGCTCGGGGCTCGTGAAGGTCTCTTGCTGGCCCTTGGAGTAGACCAGGTCGGTGGGCTCCATCTGGATGACGGTGTCCTTGACGGCCCCGCTCGTGATGTGCTCGCGCAGTCCTTGCAGCTTCCGCACCTTCCAGTTGGACACCTTCCAGTGGTACTTGCTGTCCGAGATGGTGTCGTACTGGGCGTCGGTGGCCGTCATGTGCTCCACCAGCTTCTTGTCGACAAACTTGTCGAGCGAGAATCCGTAGCCGTGCTTCGTGTTGTTGTCGTAGTGCTGCATGTAGGCAATCACTCCCTTGTCCACCTGGAGCATCACGTTGTCGGCGGCCGTGTTCTTCTTCTTGTTCTTGTAGAGCGTCTCGAAGTTCTGCCTGATGACCGTTCCGTGCGGGATGACGTAGGCCGAAAGGTAGTAGGACAGGGCTGCGATGAGCACGCACGAGAACATGTAGGGCCTGAGCAGTCGCTTGAACGAGATTCCCGCTGCCAGCATGGCGATGATTTCCGAGTTGCCGGCCAGCTTGGAGGTGAAGAAGATGACGGCGATGAAGACGAACAGCGCGCTGAAGAGGTTGGCAAAGTAGGGCACGAAGTTGGCGTAGTAGTCGAAGACGATGGCCTTCATCGGCGCGTGGTACTGGGTGAACTTTGCCAGGTTCTCGTTGATGTCGAAGACGATGGATATGCTGATGATGAGGACGATGGAGAAGAAGTAGGTGCCGATGAACTTCTTGATGATGTACCAGTCGATGCGCTTGATGTATCTTCCCGGGTTGAGGAATCGCAGGAAGGCGAGCCTTGCGGCCGCCGCCCTCAGCAGCCGGGCAGCCTTGCCCAGCGTCAGCCGCGTGGTTCTCGCCGCGCGGTACAGCTTGTGGTGCTTCCCGATGTTTCCAGTCTTGCTCACCGTTTTCCTCTCTCCTTCAGTCCCCTCCACT
>CAZVWX010000374.1:0-1963 GCA_964631105.1 uncultured Prevotella sp.
CACCCTTGCGGCGGGGATGGGGCAAGGCCTGCCCCGGCCGGCCCGCGACTGATACAGAAAACAAACAAGAAGAAAGGAAAAGGAAAATAAACCATGTGGCTGGCATTAGCTTTTCTCTCGGCCGCCCTGCTGGGATTCTATGACGCCTTCAAGAAGGAGGCCCTGCAGGACAACGCCGTCATCACCGTGCTCTTCCTCAACACGCTGTTCTCCACGCTCATCTTCATGCCCTTCATCCTGCTGAGCTACAACACCCACGTGCTCGACGGCTCCATCTTCCTCGTGGGGCACGGCGGATGGGAGGCCCACAAGTACATCCTGCTGAAAAGCTGCATCGTGCTCTCGAGCTGGGTGTTCGGCTACTTCGCCATGAAGCACCTGCCCCTCACCATCGTGGGGCCCGTCAACGCCACACGCCCCGTGATGGTGCTCGTGGGCGCCATGCTCGTCTTCGGCGAGCGGCTCAACGCGTGGCAGTGGGCGGGCGTGGCGCTCGCCGTGGCGTCGTTCTTCATGCTCTCGCGGAGCGGAAAGAAGGAGGGCATCGACTTCGAGCACAACAAGTGGGTCTTCTTCCTCGTGCTGGCGGCGGCGCTCGGGGCCGTGAGCGGCCTCTACGACAAGTACCTCATGGCCAGCCGCGCCGACGGCGGCGTGGGGCTCGACAAGATGGAGGTGCAGAGCTGGTACAACTTCTACCAGATGCTGATGATGGGCGTGGTGCTGCTCATCGCGGTGCGCAAGCCCTTCGCCCGCTTCCGCGGCGGGAGGCCCCTCTTCCCCCAGACGGCGTTCCACTGGCACTGGGCCATCGTGGGCATCTCCGTCTTCCTCAGCGCGGCCGACTTCGTCTACTTCTACGCCCTCAGCCTGCCCGGGGCCATGATCAGCATCGTGAGCATGGTGCGCCGCGGCAGCGTGGTGGTGAGCTTCCTCTTCGGCGCGGCGGTGTTCCACGAGAAGAACCTCAAGTCGAAGGTGGTCGACCTGGCCTTGGTGCTCCTGGGCATGGTGTTCCTCTACATCGGCTCGCGATAGGCGCGGGCATGCCGTCCGGCGCCCCGGCGCCGACAGGGTTGCAACGCCGGGGGCGGACGATTGTCGGCCCATTATCGGACGATATTCCACGCCCGGAATGCGGATAAGCCGTAACTTTGCCCACGCAACCTTTTTTTTATACCAAGACAAAACGAATGAAAAGAAACCTTATTCTCCTTTCCCTCCTCATGCTGCTCGCCGGCACGGCCACGGCGGCGGCCCAAGAGCAGCAAGAAAAGACTCCCGCCTTCCCCGGTGCCGAAGGCTACGGACGCTATGTCACCGGCGGCCGTGGGGGGAAAGTCATCCACGTGACCAACCTCGACGACTCCGGCACGGGCTCCTTCCGCTGGGCCTGCGAACAGTCGGGGGCACGCACCATCGTCTTCGACGTGTGCGGCACCATCCACCTGAAATCGCAGCTGAAGCTGAAGAACGGCGACGTGACCATCGCCGGGCAGACGGCCCCGGGCATGGGCATCTGCCTGGCCGACTGGGACTTCACCATCTCGGCGCCCAACGTCATCGTGCGCTACATGCACTTCCGGTGCAGCGACACGTCGGGAGGCGAGCCCGACGGCCTCGGCGGATTCGACGGCCGCGACATCATCGTGGACCACTGCTCGGTGTCGTGGAGCGTGGACGAGTGCTGCTCGGTCTACGGCAACGAGCACATGACCGTGCAGTGGAGCCTCATCGCGCAAAGCCTGCGCAACAGCACACACTCGAAGTCGGCACACGGCTACGGCGGCAACTGGGGCGGCAAGGGAGCCTCCTACCACCACAACCTGCTGGCCCACCACGACTCGCGCACGCCGCGCTTCGGCAACCGACCCAAATACGTGCAGCAGGACACCACCGACTTCCGCAACAACGTCATCTACAACTGGGCCGGAAACGGATGCTACGGCGGCGAGGGCATGAA
>CAZVWX010000375.1:0-1944 GCA_964631105.1 uncultured Prevotella sp.
GAGGCTATGACATAATCAATCATGGTCTGCCCCATCACCTCCTCGATGTGGCTCACGGCGCTCTGGAGCGTCTTGGCCTGCACGAGATAGTTCACGTTGGAACGCTTCTCCTTCTCGGTCTTCTCGTCAATGGTGATGAACTGGAGTTTGGTCTTGTACCACTTGTCGTCGGCATCGGCGTCGCTGAAGAAGATCTCGCCGTAGGAGGCGGGCTTGATGTCGGTGATGCCGAACTCACCGCTCACATACGCCGACATCTCCTCGGTGATGGTGCTTTCGGCCTCGGTGAAGGTGAGGGCGTCGACCACATAGAGCTCGGTCACCTTCTTTTGCGAGCCGTCGTCCTGCTGACGCTCGTAGCGCACTTTGGTTTCAAACCATTTGGCTGTTCTGCTTCTCATTTTGCTTATGGTGTTTCTATTTGTTCCGATTGCAAAAGTAGGAAAATAAAATGAAACGAGAAAAGAAGAAGCATGAAAAGAAAACAAAAAAAGTGTTCCGGCGTGGCGCCCCGCGCTCCCGTTCCGGCCGGGCCCCAGGGCAGCAAGGCCATCGCCCCCGCGCAATCCCTTCGGAGCACGGGGGCGTGGGAAAGGCGGCTAGAGCCGGTTGTAAGCGTCGGCGTCGACGGCCTCAAGCCACTCGTTGCTGGCCCCTTCCTGCATCTGGGTCATGTAGGCGATGTGCTGGAACCAGCTGTCCTTGGCGGCGCCGTGCCAGTGCTTCGCCTCGGCCGGGATGGCAATCACCATGCCGGGGGTGAGCGCCACGGCCGGCTTGCCCCACTCCTGGTACCAGCCCCGTCCGGCCACGCACACCAGCACCTGCACGCCCTTGTGGTGGATGTGCCAGTGGTTGCGGCACCCGGGCTCGAAGGTGACATTGCTGGCGCCGCCGCCCAACGGGTTCAGATAGCTCTTGCCGTCGAAATACTGGGCGTAGGCCGAATTGAACTTGCCCACTGCCCAGGGCGAGTCCTCGATGCCCTTCAGTGCGCCCTGGTCGGCCGGATTCTCGGGGTCCACCGCCACGGCGGGGTCGCCCAGCACCTGGGCAATCGCCGTGCGTGCTCGGTAAGCCTCGGCCGAGCCCACCTTGCGGGCCAGCACTGCGGGAACATCGCGAAGCTCGTCGGGCGACACGCCCATATGGAGCGCACCGCGCGAGTGGGCCAGCACCTGCGCCTCGCATCCCGGCAGGCTGCTGATGCCGCTCACCGTGACGATCTCACGGTCGGCCTCGGAGAGCACCTTGCTGGCAAAGATGTCGCCAAAGAGGTGGGCCTTGAGATAGTAATCCTCGCGCGGGGCAAAGGTGTAGTTGAAAGGCTTGCCCGTGAGGCGTGTCTGCACTTCGGTGCCCGTCTTGAGCGAATTGAAGCCCTTGGGCAGCACGGTGTCGTCGTCCTTGCCCATGTCGGTGGACTTGCCCTGCGCCGTGCGGTCGGCCAGAGCCTGCTGCAACTGCCCCAGGGCGTTGAGCGAGCGCGGGAAGCCCGTGTAGGCGTAAAGTTGGGAGAGGGCCTCCTTGATTTCGGCCACGGTGAGCCCGTTGTCGAGCCCCTCGTTGATGGCGGCGTAGAGGCGCTGCATGTCGCCCTTGGCCTCCAGTCCGGCAATTGCCGAAAGACTTTGTTGTCTTGTTGTAAGTGTCATATGCTGTTGTGCTTTAACTTGAACCATCGTCAGCAATAAAACTGCGATTATGAATACCTTTTTCATTTTCATCTGCTTATATGTGTTATTTGCTGCAAAAATAGTCTTTTTCAAGCAATCTGCAATTACACAGATTACGGAAATTTATACCTTTTTCCCATAAAACGCTCCCGGCGCCTGGCTTTCCGCCGAGCCAATGGGCGGTGGCTGGCCGGCCTCCACCGGTTGCGGCATGGCGGGAATGGCCGGCCCAAAGCGAAGCCAAGCGCCCGCATGCGTTAAAGAACTT
>CAZVWX010000376.1:0-1941 GCA_964631105.1 uncultured Prevotella sp.
GCGGGCCACGAGCTACAACATCTATGTGGCCGCGGGGACCGGTGGATTCGACAACGGCACCAACACGGGGCGGACGGACTATGAGCTGAAGCTGGAGCCCGGCGTGCCCTACAACTTCAAAGTCACGGCCTGCAACGCCGGAGGCGAAAGCTTCCCCTCGGAGACGCTCAGCGCCTGTTGGAGCCCGCGGGCCGACAGGACGGTGCTCATCGTCAACGGCTTCCACCGGCTGGCCTCCCCGCAGGTGGTCGACGACAATGCCCGCCAGGGCTTCGACATCGACGCCGACGCCGGAGTGAGCTACGGGCTCACGGCGGGGTGGAACGGGCGGCAGCAATGCTTCGACCGCCAGCAGATGGGGCGCGAGGGCCCCGGCGGACTGGGCTACGGCGGGAGCGAGATGGCCGGGCACTTCGTCGCCGGCAACGACTTCGACTACCCGGCCGACCATTGCCGCGCCATCGCCGCCACGGGAAAGTACAACGTGGCGAGCTGCTCCAGCGAGGCCGTCATGGACGGCCGCGTAAAACTCACCGACTACACCCTCGTCGACCTCATCCTCGGGCTGGAGCGCTTCGACGGTTACACCCCGGAGTACTACAAGACGTTCACGCCCGAAATGCAACGGGCCGTGACGGCCTACGTCCACGCCGGAGGCTCGCTGCTGGCGAGCGGCTCCTACATCGGGTCCGACATGAAGAGCGAGGCCGAGAAGTCGTTTCTCGCCTCGACGCTGAAAACCATCCATGCGCCCTCCGACTCGGCGCAGCTCGGCTCGACGCTCCGGGGGCTTGGCATGGAGGTGGAGTTCCACCGGGCACTCAACAGCGAGCACTACGCCGCCCAGCATCCCGACATACTCGCCCCGGACGGGCAAGCCATCTGCGCCATGCAGTATGCCGATGGCAGTCCGGCCGCCGTGGCCTACCAGGGCAGCGACTACCGCTGCTTCGTGATGGGCGTGCCCTTCGAGTGCATCAAGAAGGCTGCCGACAAGCAACGGCTCATGGCCGGCATCCTGCAATTCCTGGAACACTAAAAATATGGAACATCATCATCATGCCAATCATGTATAAAATACAAGCCAACCCTTCGGGCACGCGGAGCCTGGAAATATCCGACGCCCACCTGTCCACCATCCGCAAGTACCAACTCTTCCGCAATCTCGTCGACAGCAACGGCGTCATCAACGAGCAGACCCTGGACAAGCTGAAAATGAACGTCCGCTCGCTCCTGGAAAGCGAGACGGGAAGCGGCGACAAGGCCCTGCTCGACCTCTGCCTCGACATCATCTACAACAACAACATGAAGGCCTTCGGGCTGCGCGAACTCGTGTTCCTCTACAACAAATGGGACGAGAAGACACCCGACGACGCCACGGACGCCGACCCGCTCGACATCACCGACTGACCCACCCCTCCTTGCCCGAGCCGCACACATGGCAACAAGCTACCAACTCACCGATTTCCTCCCCACTACCAAAAAGGAGTGCGAGCTCCGGGGATGGAACCAGCTAGACGTCATCCTCTTCTCGGGCGACGCCTATGTGGACCATCCGTCGTTTGGGGCGGCTGTCATCGGCCGCATGCTCGAGGCCGAGGGCTACCGCGTGGCCATCGTCCCGCAACCCGACTGGCACGGCGACTTCCGCGACTTCAAGAAGCTGGGGCGGCCAAGACTGTTCTTCGCCATATCGGCGGGGGCCATGGACTCCATGGTGAACCGCTACACGGCCAACCGCCGCCTGCGCCACGACGACGCCTACAGCCCCGACTCGCGCCACGACATGCGGCCCGACTACCCGTCCGTCGTCTACACACGAATCCTGAAGAAGCTCTTCCCCGACGTGCCCGTCGTGCTCGGGGGGATAGAGGCCTCCATGCGCCGCCTCACCCACTACGACTACTGGCAGGACAAGCTGAAGAAATGCCTGCTTTGCGA
>CAZVWX010000377.1:0-1926 GCA_964631105.1 uncultured Prevotella sp.
GCTGAGCCGCGTCAGGGCCTCGGCAACGCTAAATAAGGAATGAGCGGCTTGGCCGTTTGCTTTTTTCTTCGTATTTTTGCATGGCGAAAAATCATTCAGAACATCAGATAAAGGATTATGCTTACACTCAAACAGATCAGCGATGACACCGAACGCGTCATCAAGGGACTGGAGAAGAAGCACTTCGAGGGAGCCCGCGAGGCTGTGGAGAAGGTGCTCGAATTCGACAAGGTGCGCCGCGAGGCCCAGCAGAAACTCGACGCCAACAAGGCGCAGCAGAAGAAGCTCTCGGCCCAGATTGGGGCCTTGATGAAGCAGGGAAAGAAGGACGAGGCCGCGGAAATCAAGCGGCAGGTGGCCGAGCTGAAGGCCGTCGACAAGGCACTCGACGACGTGATGACCAAGGCCGCCAAGGATATGACCGACGTGCTGCTCGACATCCCCAACATTCCCATCGACAAGGTGCCGGAGGGAAAGGACAGTTCCGACAATGTGGTGGTGAAGGAGGGGGGCGTCATCCCCGACCTTCCCGACGACGCACTCTGCCATTGGGACCTGCTGAAGAAGTTCAACCTGGTCGACTTCGACCTCGGCGTGAAGATTACCGGGGCGGGATTCCCAGTCTACATCGGCAAGATGGCACGCTTCCAGCGCGCCCTTGAGGCTTTCTTCCTCGACGAAGCACGCAAGTCGGGCTACCTGGAGGTGCAGCCTCCCTATGTGGTGAACGAGGCTTCGGGCTACGGTACCGGGCAGCTGCCCGACAAGGAGGGGCAGATGTATCATGCCAATCTCGACAACCTCTACCTCATCCCCACGGCCGAGGTCCCCGTGACGAACCTCTTCCGCGACGTCATTCTCGACGAGAAAGACCTGCCCGTCAAGCGGTGCGCCTATTCGGCCTGCTTCCGCCGCGAGGCCGGTTCCTACGGCAAGGACGTGCGCGGACTGAACCGCCTCCACCAGTTCGACAAGGTGGAAATCGTGCGCATCGACACGCCCGAGCATTCCTATACGTCGTATCAGGAAATGCTCGACCATGTGGAGGGACTGCTGAAGAAGCTGGAACTGCCCTACCACATCCTCCTGCTCTGCGGAGGCGACATGAGCTTCACCTCGTCCATATGCTGTGATTTCGAGACTTACTCGGCCGCACAGAAGCGATGGCTGGAGGTGTCGTCGGTGTCCAACTTCGAGAGTTACCAGGCCAACCGCCTGAAATGCCGCTTCCGCCGCGCCGACAACAAGAAGATTGAGCTGTGCCATACGCTCAACGGGTCGGCTCTGGCCTTGCCCAGAATCGTGGCCACCATCCTGGAGAACAACCAGACGCCCGAGGGCATACGTGTGCCCAAGGTGCTTGTGCCCTATTGCGGCTTCGAGCTCATCGACGACAAGAACTTCGACTAGCGGCCGCCCGGCCCGCCTCCCGGCCCGCTTCCGTGCGGCGGGGGCGCCCGGCAACCCGTCGGAGCGGCCTTGCAGCGGCCCGCCGGCCACCCTCTCGCCATCACCGCGGCGGCACAACCGTGTCGCCGCGCGCCTAAGACAAACAATCAATAAAAACCTTAAATACGAAAACATGAACAAGATTCTAAAAAAAGAGCAGTTCTCCGAGAAGGTGTTCTGTCTGGAGATAGAGGCTCCGCTCATTGCCCATAGCTGTAGGGCGGGGCAGTTCATCATTGTTCGCGTTGATGAGAACAGCGAGCGAGTGCCCTACACCATCGCCAAAGCCGACGACAAGCGCGGCACGCTCACCCTGGTGGTGCAGGAGGTGGGCCTCTCGTCGACCAAGCTTTGCCGCCTCAATGCCGGCGACAGTGTCCACGACGTGGTGGGCCCGCTGGGCAACCCCTCCCCCATAGAGCGGTTCGGAACGGTGGTCTGCGCGGGCGGCGGCATCGGCATCGCGGCCATCCTGCC
>CAZVWX010000378.1:0-1911 GCA_964631105.1 uncultured Prevotella sp.
TCCTCGAAGTGGAACTGTATGAGCAGCATCCACTCGCCGGTGCTGGAGTTGCGGAACATCAGGTTGCGCAGCAGCCCGTGCTGGCCGCGGATGTCGTAGAGCGAGATGCCGTTGGCCGCGGCATAGCGTGCTATCTCGTTGCGGATGCGGTTGTGCAGGTCGTCCATGAGGCGGCACTCGGTGATGGGGTAGATTTTGTCGAAGGCCCCGGTGATGTGGAACCCGATGGCTCCTTCGTCCAGGGCTCCGCCGCCCTCCCCGCGCGGCGGCAGCGAGGCTATCTCTTCGGCCGTATACCACCTCCGGCTGGCGCATCCGAACTCCAGCTTGTTGCGGTAGTCGCGTGTGCGGACGCTGCCCAGGATGGTGCGCACGCCGGGCAGCTCCACCTTGCCGATGCGCGTGAGCTGGTCGGTCACCTGCTGCTGCTTGGCCTTGAGCTGCTCGGCGTAGGGCAGGTTCTGCCACTTGCAGCCGCCGCAAATGCCGAAGTGGGGGCACATGGGCTTCTCGCGTACCTTACTATAAGTGACGAAACGGGCCACGCGGCCCTCCATGTAGGAGTGCTTCTTGCGGGTGACCTGCACGTCGACGACATCGCCGGGCACGCAGAAGGGCACGAACACCACGCGGTCGTTCCAGTGGAAAAGGCATTTGCCCTCGGCGGCCACCGACTCGATGGTGACGCCCTCTATGAGGGGTAAGGGTTTCTTCTTGCTCATCTTCTTGTGGTTTGCGGTGCAAAGTTAGCTATTTTTTCCCGTTTCCCGAAACGATTCTTCCTTTTCCGCCATTCGCAGGGCGCAACCCCGCCCTGTTTGCGCAAACATTTGAAAAACCTGACGATTTCGAGAAAAAAGGCAAAGAAAGTTTGGGGGATTGCAAAAAATAAATTATATTTGCACATCATAAAAGCGAATGCAAATACCCAGGAAGAACATCAATGCAATAAATAAACATTTTAGAAACCGTCAAATCTATGAGTGAAAAAAGAGTGTACACCTTCGGCAACGGCAAGGCCGAGGGTAGAGCGGACATGAGAAACCTGCTGGGAGGCAAGGGAGCCAACCTTGCCGAGATGAACTTGATAGGCGTGCCAGTCCCCCCGGGATTTACCATTACCACCGAAGTTTGCAACGAGTACTTTGAGAAAGGCAAGGACGACGTCGTGGCGCTGCTCAAGGACGACGTGGAGAAGAGCGTGCACCACATCGAAAACCTGATGAACAGCAAGTTCGGCGACCCGCAGAACCCGCTTCTCGTCAGTGTACGCTCGGGCGCGCGCGCCTCCATGCCGGGCATGATGGACACCATCCTGAACCTCGGGCTCAACGACGAGGTGGTGGTGGGGCTGGCCAAGAAGACCGGCAACGAGCGCTTCGCCTTCGACAGCTACCGCCGCTTCGTGCAGATGTATGGCGACGTGGTGCTTGGCATGAAGCCCGTGAACAAGGACGACATCGACCCCTTTGAGGCCATCATCCAGCAGGTGAAGGCCCAGCGGGGCATCGTGCTCGACAACGAGATGAACGTCGACGAGCTGAAGCAGCTGGTCACCCTCTTCAAGCAGGCCATCAAGAAGCAGACCGGGGCCGACTTCCCCGAGAACCCCATCGACCAGCTCTGGGGGGCCATCTGCGCCGTCTTCGACTCGTGGATGAACGAGCGCGCCATCCTCTACCGCAAGATGGAGGGCATACCCCAGGAGTGGGGCACGGCCGTGAGCGTCATGGCCATGGTCTGCGGCAACATGGGCGACACCTCGGCAACGGGTGTGTGCTTCTCACGCGACGCCGCAACGGGCGAGAACATCTTCAATGGTGAGTATCTGGTGAACGCGCAGGGCGAGGATGTCGTGGCCGGCATCCGCACGCCGCAGCAGATTACCAAGGAGGGGTCGCTGCGCTGGGC
>CAZVWX010000379.1:0-1886 GCA_964631105.1 uncultured Prevotella sp.
TCCTTGAGTCGCCGGCTCTCCATCTGGGGAAACAGGCCTCGCAATACCGTTGGAACTATCCCGAGGACTACACCTTCCCTTGCTGCGAGACCCGGGACGAGTTCCTCTCGCGCCTGGCCAAGGTGGAGGGCGCGCCCGCGCTCTCGCCCGAGCAGGAGCTGGGCTTGTGGCACATCCTTTACTCCGTGGACGACATCACCGAGCTGAAGTCGGCCCTGCGCCACTTCGCTTCCAAGAACGGAATCGACGAGGCCTCGTTCGCCGCCGCCTTCAGCGACATGAAGCCTTTTGCCGACGACTATGCCTCCTACAGCCAAAAGGCCATCAGCCGTCTGCTGCCCCTGATGCGGTGCGGACAGTATTGGAGCGCCGACAAGATAGACAAGCGGACGCGGCGGCGCATTGACAACCTCGTCGACGGCGTGGCCGACGACACCATCGACGAACAGGTGCGCAAGGAGACCAAGGAGCTCCACCAGATTGGCGACTTCAGTTTCCTGCCCGTCTGGAAGGCCTGCTACGTGGTCTACAACCGCCATTCCGAGGCCAGCGACTTGAGCATCTGGCAGTCGCCGGACGACATCGACGACTACCTGCGGCGCCACTTCAAGCAACACGCCCTCCGCAATCCCGTGGTCGAGGCCGTGCTGGGCGAAGCCCTGCGCGTGGTGCGCGACATCTGGAAGACCTACGGGAAGATTTCGGAAGTACACATCGAGATGGGCCGCGACCTCAAGCAGAACAACAAGCAGCGGGCCGAGGCCTCCAAGCGCATCTCCGAGAACCGGAAGGTGAACACGCGCATCAGGCGGCTGCTGGCCGAGTTCGCCAAGCCACAATGCCACGTCGAGAACGTGCGGCCGCAGTCGCCAAGCCAGGCGGAGCTGCTGAAAATCTATGAGGACGAAGCCCTTCATTCGGGACGCGACATCCCCGACGACATCCAGGCGATTGCCAACGAGCTGGGCAACAGTCCCGGCGAGGTCTCGGCGTCCGACATAGAGCACTACCGGCTGTGGCTGGAGCAAGGCTACAAATCGCCCTACACAGGCCAGCCCATCCCGCTGTCGAAGCTCTTCACCCCGGCTTACGAGATAGAGCACATCATCCCGAAGAAACGCTATTACGACGACTCGCTCTCCAACAAGGTGATTTGCGAGAGCGAGGTGAACAAGGCGAAGGGTGCGCTGCTGGCCTATGAGTTCATCCAGCAGCAGGGCGGAGCCATCGTCACGGCAACGGGCGGACGGCAATACCGGATTCTCGACAAAGAGCAGTATTGCGACTTCGTGAACGAGCACTACGCCTCCAACCCGGGCAAGAGAAAGAAGCTCCTGATGGACGAGATTCCGCGGAGCTTCATCCAGCGGCAACTGAACGACTCCCGGTACATCGCCCGCAAGGCCATTGAGATATTCGCGCACCTCGTGAGAGAGGACGGCGAGGCCGAGGCGATGCCAAAACGCATGACGGTATCCAACGGAACCATCACCACCCGGCTCAAGAAGGACTGGGGAATGAACGATGTGTGGAACGACATCGTGGCCCCGCGGTTCGAGCGGCTCAACAGGCTCCTGGACACGGACGCTTACGGGGAGGGGACCAACCAGGACGGCAAGCGCTTCTTCCGCACCGACGTGCCTTTGGAGTCCTCGCGCGACTTCAGCAAGAAGCGCCTCGACCACCGCCATCACGCCATGGACGCCATCGTCATTGCATGCACCACGCGCGACCACGTGAACCTGCTCAACAACAGCGCGGCCCTCGAAGAGGATGGCAAGGGGCGCGGCGACCTGCGGAAGAAGCTCTGCGAACGGGTGAAGACCGACGACCAGGGCAATTACGTGTACCGCTTCCGCAAGCCGTGGGACACCTTCACGCAGGAC
>CAZVWX010000380.1:0-1886 GCA_964631105.1 uncultured Prevotella sp.
TAGCCCGCGATGCCGGTCTCGCTGTGATAGGCTTTCGAGAAGCCCCCGTCGATGACCATCAGCTTGCCGTTGGCCTTGATGGGGTTCTCGCCCTTCGTCGCCTTCACGGGCACGTGGCCGTTGATGATGTGGCGGTTGGGGCCGCTCACGCCGAAGGCGTCGAGGATGTAGTCGGCCACCTCCTCCCTGTCGCGCAGCTTGAAGTAGTTGCCCTTCTCCTCTTTCCACGTCGACTTGTCGGCAACGAAATAGCGCTCGAAGGTGGCCATCTTGCCCTTGTCGAAGAGCGGACTGTCGGCGCCGCACCACAGGTAGAGGAAATAGTCGACGGCATACTGCCGCTCCTCGGCGTCGGAGTCGCTCTGGAAGGCCGTGCGCACCATCATCCCGATGTGCTGCAGCAGCTCGCGCCCCTTGTAGCGCCGGCCGGGGAAGATTTCCACCTCTTTTAATGTACCGTCCTCGTTCAGCGGAACCGAGGCGTGGAAGAGCAGGTTGTTGTTCACGATGGCGTACATCCCGCCGTGCTGCAGCATCAGCCGGATGTGCTTGTGCAGCTTCTCGCTCATCATGAACGAGTGGTGCAGCCGGCTCACGAGCTCCCTTTCCTCGGGCGAGAGCTCGTCGGGGCGGGCGGGGTTGATGGTGGGGAAGTGGCACGACGTCATCGCGTAGCTCGTGCCGCCGATTTCCACCGTGCCCCCCTCGTAGTCGACGTGGTCGTAGAGGCACCGGCGTCGCATGTTCCACTCGGGATGTGCCTTGAAGATGCGGCTCTCTATCTTGAACTGGATGACGGCGATGGCCTTGTGCATCTGCGCCGTGAGGCGCGACGTCTTCTCGTCCATGGGGGCCGTGCCGCCGCTCAGCTTGGGCTGGAACTCGGCACACGGGTCGTCGCCGTAGGCGTCCATGGCGAAGGTGGCCAGGGGTACGAGGTTGATGCCATAGCCGTCCTCGAGCGTCGACAGGTTGGCATAGCGCAGCGACAGCCGGATGACGTTGCACATGCAGGCGTCGTTGCCCGCGCAGGCCCCCATCCACAGGATGTCGTGGTTGCCCCACTGGATGTCCCACGAGTGGTAGTGCCGCATGATGTCCATGATCAGATGGGCCCCGGGACCCCGGTCGTAGATGTCGCCAAGGATGTGGAGCTGGTCTATCGACAGGCGCTGGATGACGTTGGCGATGGCGATGATGAAGTCGTCGGCCCGCCCCGTCTCGATGATGGCGTCGACAATGCCGTTCACGTAGGCCGTCTTGTCGATGTCCTCGGTGCGCTCGTGCAGCAGCTCCTGGATGATGTAGGAGAACTCCGCCGGCAGGTTCTTGCGCACCTTGCTCCGCGTGTACTTGCTCGACACCTCCCGGCAGACGGCCACGAGCTCGTGCAGGGTGATGTGGTACCAGTCGTCGATGTCGTCCTCCTCCATCTTCACCAGCTCCAGCTTCTGCTCCGGATAGTATATCAGCGTGCACAGCTCGCGCTTCTCGCTTTCGCGGAGCGTGTTCCCGAAGAGCTCGTTCACCTTGCGCTTGATGTTTCCCGAGGCATTCTTCAGCACGTGCTGGAAAGCCTCGTACTCGCCGTGGATGTCGGCCAGGAAGTGCTCGGTGCCCTTGGGCAGGTTCAGTATGGCTTGCAGGTTGATGATTTCCGTGCTGGCGTCAGCAACCGTGGGGAAGGTGTTGGAAAGGAGCCGCAGGTAACGCAGGTCCTTCACGATGTTGTCATGTGCCGTCATCTTGCTATTTCTCTTGTCTCTTGCATGGGGGCGCGAGCCGCGCCGCCCGCTCCCGGACTTGCCGGTTAGGTGTGGCAAATATAATGCTTTTTGCCTAAACGGCCAAACGGAAAGGGAAAAATCAACCCATGAAAATATATA
>CAZVWX010000381.1:0-1883 GCA_964631105.1 uncultured Prevotella sp.
CGTCGTGCTCCAGATGGCCCACGTCGGTGATGTTGCGCACGTAGCGCACCTTGTAGCCCAGGTGGCGCAGGTATCTGAAGAGAACGTCGAAGGTGATGGCGGGGCGGGCGTGGCCCAGGTGCGGGTCGCCATAGACCGTCGGCCCGCACACATACATCCCCACATGGGGGGCGTGGAGGGGCTTGAACAGCTCCTTGCGCCGCGTCAGCGTGTTAAAAATCAGCAGGTTTTGTTCCATCTCTTCCGGTTTTGTCTGTGCAAAGGTAGTGTAAATAAAGGATAATACAAAACAAATCCGCAGTTTTGTTTCGCCCGCGGCCTGCGGACGGGCTGTCGGCTCCACGGGGCGGGGGCCGCGTGGTGAAGAGTGTTGGAGGGAGAGGAAGTCGTGCCCGGTGACAACGCCTATAACGGCGGCTCTCCAGGCGACTCTATATTATAAAAAGGTATAGGGTTTACAATGGGCCGTATTCCTCTTTCCGGATGAATTGGAAGAAAGGACAACTTGCATTGTCAACTATTCTTGCATCGATTTGAAGAAAGGCCTTCTTGCAATGTGTAAGCGGCCTTCTTGGCATCAAAGAAGGCCGTTCTTCGAGGCAAAGAAGGCCGTTCTTCGGACTGAAGAAGGCCGTTCTTCGAAATCAAGGCCATTTTTCGTTAATGTTTACAAAGCCGTCAACTGATTCAAGAAAAAACCTCGCAGAGTGTCACAATAGCAGGGATTATCCCGACTTTCTGTCAAAACGGGATTTCGGGAAGGGAGCGAAGAAATGTAAGCATTTATCCGAATGGCCGCATCTTGCCCATGGCGCGATGGCAAGCCCCTGTTTGTCGTGCCGGCTGCCGCGTCGGGGTGATGCGGGGCTTGCCCCGGCGGACGGGACGGATTCAAGGTTCGGCGGGGCCGGCATCGTCTTCCGCCGCTGGGGCCGGCACCCCCTCGTCGCCGGCAAAGCCCAGCACCATGGCGCTGACGCTTGCCGCCCCGGCCCCGATGAGGAGGGTGGCGCACGCCGTGAGCGTGGCCCCCGTGGTGCAGACATCATCCACCAGCAGCACGTTCCGCCCCCGGACCCTTGCCGGCTGCCTCATCGCAAAGGCCTCGTGCACGTTCTCCATGCGGAGGAAGGCGTCGAGGTGCGTCTGGCTCTCGTGGAAGCTGCGGCGCACCAGCGCCCTTGGGGCCACGGGCAGCCCCGTGGCGTGCTCCACGCCCCGTGCTATGGCCGTGCTCTGGTTGTAGCCCCGTTGCCGCTGCCGGCTCCTTGTGAGCGGGACGGGCACGATGAGCTCCACGCCCTCGAAGAAGCCGGCGTCCGCCATCTCCCTTGCCGCCATCTCGCCCAGCTCCCATCCTGTCTCGGGGCTCTGGCCGTATTTCAGTCGGTAGATGATTTTGCTGTCCTGCGACATGGGGCGGTAGTAAATCCACGCCGCCGCCCGTCTGACGGGCGCGCGCCTCCAGAACAGGCGCGCCATGACGTTGTCGGCGGGCTGCCAGGCGTGGCCGGTGCGCCGCAGCTGCAAGTTGCAGGCAGGGCAGACGGGCTCGTGGCCGGCCACGAGCCTCGCCCCGCAGATGCAGCACGTTCTCGGGAAAATCAGGTTGTGGATGCTGGAGAGTATCATTCGTCACGAGAGAGGTGTGGATGTCCGGGCAAGGGGCGTGCGGCCTATTCCTCGTCGCCGCCGATGCACTGGCTGACGAGCGACGGCGGGAAGCCGCGCCCCGCGGCGAAGCGCATGAGCTTGGCGCGGCACTCGTAGGGCGTGCGTGCGGCGACGGTGCGCTCCTTCTCGCCGAGCAGGCCGCGGAGGACGGCGAGGAAGGGCTCGTCGCCCACGTCGCGCAGCAGGGGCGTGGTGATGTCGGGGCCGAT
>CAZVWX010000382.1:0-1883 GCA_964631105.1 uncultured Prevotella sp.
CCCGCAGAGCACCGACTTCGCCATCGACGAGCTGGCCTGGATACAGCGGCAGCGCGCGGCGTCGCAACAATAAAAAACCCAACGCTCACCCCATGATCTACATCCACTGGGCCATCCTCCTCATCTACGCCGCCATCGTCATCGCCACCATGGTGGCCGTGCTCATGGACAACCGCCAGCCCGTGAAGACCATGGCGTGGCTCCTCGTGCTATGGTTCCTGCCCGTCGTGGGCATCGTGCTCTACATCTTCTTCGGGCAGGACACGCGCAAGGAGCACCTCATCAGCCAGCGGAGCCTCGACCAGCTCGCCAAGCGCTCCATGCTCGAGTTCGTCGAGCAGGACGGACTGCAGGTGCCCGACGAGCACCGCACGCTCATACGCCTCTTCGCCAACCAGAGCTGGGCCTTTTTTAATGATACGGCGACCACCGAGATCTACACCGACGGCTACGCCTTCGTCTTCGCACTGCTGCGCGCCTTCGGCGAGGCCCGCGACCACATCCACCTCGACACGTTCATCATCGAGGACGACCCACTGGGCAACCTCATCGCCGACGCACTCATCGACAAGGCCCTCGCGGGCGTCGAGGTGCGCGTGGTCTACGACGACGTGGGCTGCTTCTCCGTGCCCGACCGCTTCTTCGAGCGCATGCGCGACGCCGGCGTCGAGGTGCACCCCTTCATGCCCGTGCGCTTCCCGGCCTTCACCAGCAAGATGAACTACCGCAACCACCGCAAGCTATGCGTCGTCGACGGACGCGTGGGCTTCATCGGCGGCATGAACCTCGCCCTGCGCTACGTCAAGGGAACGCCCGCACAGCCCTGGCGCGACACCCACCTGCGCGTCGAGGGGGGCCTCGTCTATGCCATCCAGCGCGCGTTCCTCGTCGACTGGTACTTCGTCGACCGCACGCTCATCACCAACCGCAAGTACTATCCGCCCATTCCCGACGGACTGCGCAACGACTGCCTGGCGCAGATTGTCACGAGCAGCCCCATCTCGCCCTGGCCCGACATCATGCAGGGCTACGTGCGCATCCTCATGGAGGCGCGGGAGTATGTCTATCTGGAGTCGCCCTACTTCCTGCCCACCGAGCCCGTGCTCTTCGCCCTGCGCACGGCGGCCCTCGCCGGCATCGACGTGCGCCTCATCGTCCCCCTGCGCGGCGACTCGCGCGTCGTCGACCTGGCCCAGCGCAGCTTCCTCTACGAGGCCGTGGCGGCAGGCGTGAAGGTGTTCCTCTACCAGGCGGGATTCAACCACAGCAAGCTGCTCGTCAGCGACGACACGCTCTGCTCGTGCGGAAGCACGAACGTCGACTTCCGCAGCTTCGAGCACAACTTCGAGGCCAACGCCTTCTTCTACGACCGGGCCATGACGGCCCGCATGAAGCAGGTCTTCCTCGACGACCTCGCCCGCAGCGTGCCCTTCGACGAGGTGGCGAAGTATGCCCACCGCACCTTCTTGAAACGGCTCGGGGAGAGCGCCCTGCGCCTGCTCTCCCCCCTGCTCTGAGCCGTGCGGCCTGCCACGACGTGTCCCGCACCTGCCGTGCCTCGTGTCCACTTGTCGGGGCCGCGCCTCGTGCCGGCCCGCACGCCCTGAAAGGGCGTTTGAATGTCCGATGGCGTCGCCGAATACCCGCCGCGTTTCACCGCATGCCCGCCGCATGCTCCGTATGTTCCGCCCGGATTCGTGTCTGTTTCATCCGTCGGTGCAACGTTGAATCTTTCGAAACGCCGTTCCGTCGCCCGGGGCCGGCACAAGGCGCGGCCCCTGCCGTGGACAATCGCCGCGCCTTACGTGGATGCAGACGCCGCTCACCATGACGCTCAGCACCAGCGCGATGAGGAACCCGTAGCGGTTGGTCTCCATCCCGTT
>CAZVWX010000383.1:0-1875 GCA_964631105.1 uncultured Prevotella sp.
GGAACTCGGAGGCGAGCAGGGCTCGTCGGAGAAGAAGGAGCTCGTGGAGAAGGCCAAGGGGAAGAAGTGGCCCGACGAGACGGCGAAGATGTTCCAGAAGGAGCTCGACAAGCTGGACACGCTCAACATGCAGAGCCCGGAATACCCGCTGCAGCTGAACTACCTGCAAACCATGGTGGACCTGCCGTGGATGACCTACACCAAGGACGACCTCGACCTGAAGCGGGCGCGCCGCATCCTGGACAAGAACCACTACGGCATGGAGAAGGTGAAGGAGCGCGTCCTGGAGCACATGGCCGTGCTCTCGCTGCGCGGCGACCTGAAGTCGCCCATCATCTGCCTCTACGGGCCGCCGGGTGTGGGCAAGACGTCGCTCTGCAAGAGCATCGCCGCGGCCATGAGGCGCAAGTACGTGCGCATCTCGCTGGGTGGCCTGCACGACGAGGCCGAGATACGGGGGCACCGCCGCACCTACGTCGGGGCCATGCCGGGGCGCATCATCAAGAGCATCCTCAAGGCCGGAAGCTCGAACCCCGTGTTCGTGCTCGACGAAATAGACAAGGTGGCGCAGCGCACCATCGACGGCGACCCGGCGTCGGCACTGCTCGAAGTGCTCGACCCGGAACAGAACAGCACCTTCCACGACAACTACCTCGACGTGGACTACGACCTGAGCAAGGTGCTCTTCATCGCCACGGCCAACGACCTGGGCACCATCCCGCGCCCGCTGCTCGACCGCATGGAAATCATCGAGGTGAGCGGCTACATAACCGAGGAGAAGGTGGAGATAGCCCGCCGCCACCTCGTGCCGCGCGAGCTGGCCAACACGGGGCTCGACAAGGCCGACCCGAAAATCAAGTTCACCAAGCCAGCCCTGGAGAAAATCATCGAGCAGTACACCCGCGAAAGCGGCGTGAGGCAGCTGGAGAAGCAAATCAACAAAGCCCTGCGCAAGATGGCCTACAAGAAAGCCGTCGACGGCGAGCCGGCCGAGACCAACGTCACCCCGGCACAGATAGAGGACTTGCTGGGCAAGCCGCCATTCTACCGGGACATCTACCAGGGCAACGACTACGCGGGGGTGGTGACCGGACTGGCCTGGACTTCGGTGGGCGGAGAAATCCTCTTCATCGAGACCAGCCTGAGCAAGGGCCACGGTGGAAAGCTCACGCTGACGGGAAACCTGGGCGACGTGATGAAGGAGAGCGCCATGATCGCCCTGCAATACGTCAAGGCGCACGTGGACAGCCTGGGCGTGGACTACCGCATCTTCGACAACTGGAACATCCACATACATGTTCCCGAAGGCGCCACGCCCAAGGACGGGCCCTCGGCGGGCATCACCATCGCCACGTCGATAGCCTCGGCCATCACCCAGCGCAAGGTGAGGAAGAACACGGCCATGACCGGCGAAATCACCCTCAGGGGGAAGGTGCTGCCCGTGGGAGGCATCAAGGAGAAAATCCTGGCCGCCAAACGCGCCGGCATCACCGACATCGTGATGTGCAAGGAGAACAAGAAGGACATCGAGGACATTCCCGAACAGTACCGCAAGGGGGTGGAATTCCACTACGTGGAGAACGTGCAGGAGGTGTGGGACTTCGCCCTGACGGGCGAGCGGGTGCCTCACCCCGTCGACTTCACCATCCCGCCGGCCCAGGACAAGAGCGGTGGGAAGAAAAAGGAAGGCTGAGATGAAGTTCGAACTCATTCACACCGACAACGCCAGCGACGCCCGCGCGGGCCTCATCACCACGGACCACGGACAGGTGGAGACACCCATCTTCATGCCCGTGGGGACGTGCGGAAGCGTCAAGGCCGTGCACTTCAGCGAGCTGCGCGAGCAGGTGAAGGCCCAAATCATCCTCGGCAACA
>CAZVWX010000384.1:0-1864 GCA_964631105.1 uncultured Prevotella sp.
CCCCACCTCCTCCAGGTCGTTGTGCTTCCCGCTCACGCGCAGGCACTTCTGCGAGTCGGCGCGGCGGCGCGGCTCCGGGGCCTTGGTGCCGAGGATGATGTCTTTCCACTGGTTCATGCCGGCGTTGGTGAACATCAGCGTAGGGTCGTCCTTGATTACGATGGGAGCCGACGGTACGATGACGTGTCCCTTCGATTCGAAAAACTTCAGGAATGAGTCGCGGATTTCGTTTGCTGTCATCATGATTTTGTCGCTTTATATTTTCTCTAGCTTAAAAATCGAATGCAAAGTTACGAAAAAGTTGATAGAAATTGTTAACTTTGCCATGAAAAGATATAAAAACCAAGGATTATGCTGAATCTGAACAAGAATACCAAGCTGTATTATTCCATCAAGGAAGTGGCCCAGCTGGTGGGCGTGACCGAGTCGACGCTCCGCTTCTGGGAGAAGGAGTTCCCCCACCTGCGGCCCAAGACCACGCCCGCCGGCGTGCGCCAGTACACCGAGAAGGAAATCGACCAGGTGAAGGTGGTCTACAACCTCATCAAGGTGCGCGGCTTCAAGATTGCCGCGGCCCGCAAGTACCTCACCCAGAACCGCAACGGGGTGGAGAAGAGCGGCGAGGTGCTGGCCACCCTCATCACCATGCGCGACCAGCTGAAGACCATCAAGCGCGAGCTCGACGGTATCGTCTAGGTGTCGTCGTGGGCTCCGCCGCCGCCGGACTGTTCCACCATCTTGAGGAAGTAGGCGTGCACGCGCGTGTCGTCGTTCAGCTCGGGATGGAAGGCCGTCACCAGCTGGTTGCCTTCCCGCGCGGCCACGATGTGCCCGTCCACCGTGGCCAAGGCGCGGGCTTCGCCCCACACGCGCTCGATGTAGGGCGCGCGGATGAAGGTCATCGGCACGCGTCCCACTCCCCGGAGCTCGGCCACGGTGGCGAAGCTTCCCGTCTGCCGCCCGTAGGCGTTGCGGCGCGCGGCGATGTCCATCGTCGACAGCCGCGGGCCCTTCTCGCCCTCCACCTCCTTGGCCAGCAGGATGAGGCCGGCGCACGTGCCATAGACGGGCAGGCCGCCGGCAATGGCCTCGCGCACGGGCTGGAGCAGTCCGAGGTCGGTGAGGAGCTTCAGCTGTGTGGTCGACTCGCCGCCGGGAATGATGAGCCCGTCCTTGGGCTGCTGCCAGTCGGCTGGCTGCCTCACCTCGAAGCTCGTGGCCCCGAGGCGGGCCAGCATCTGCCGGTGCTCGGCAAAGGCGCCTTGCAGCGCCAGTACGGCGATGCGCATCACTTCCCCCTTTCGGCCATGAGCACCTTGATTTCCTCCTCGTTGATGCCCACCATGGCGGGGCCGAGGTCCTCGCTCAGCGCGGCCACCTTCGCCGCGTCCTCATAGTTGGTCACGGCCTGCACGATGGCGGCGGCGCGCTTGGCGGGGTTGCCGCTCTTGAAGATGCCCGACCCCACGAACACGCCCTCGGCGCCGAGCAGCATCATCAGCGCGGCATCGGCGGGGGTGGCCACGCCCCCGGCGGCGAAGTTCACCACCGGCAGGCGCCCGTGGTCGTGCACGTACTTCACCAGCCCGTAGTCCACCTGCAGCTCCTTGGCGGCCTCGTAGAGCTCGTCGCCGGCCATGCCCGCCACGCGGCGTATCTCGGCCTGCATCTGCCGCATGTGGCTCACGGCCTGCACCACGTCGCCCGTGCCGGGCTCGCCCTTGGTGCGTATCATCGACGCCCCCTCGGCGATGCGCCGCAGGGCCTCGCCCAGGTTGCGCGCGCCGCAGACGAAGGGCACCTTGAACCGCCTCTTGTCGATGTGGTAGACGTTGTCGGCGGGCGAGAGCACCTCGCTCTCGTC
>CAZVWX010000385.1:0-1845 GCA_964631105.1 uncultured Prevotella sp.
GAGCCGTGAGCAGACCGCTGCGCGTGGTGGCTCCGACGAGGGTGAAGGGGTTCAGGTCGATTTGTATGCTGCGTGCCGACGGCCCCTTGTCTATCATGATGTCGATGCGGTAGTCCTCCATGGCCGAATAGAGGTATTCCTCCACCACGGGCGATAGGCGGTGAATCTCGTCGATGAAGAGCACGTCGTTGGTCTCCAGCGAGGTGAGGATGCCCGCCAGGTCGCCGGGCTTGTCGAGCACGGGTCCGGAGGTGATTTTGAATCCCACGCCGAGCTCGTTGGCGATGATGTTGCTCAGCGTGGTCTTCCCCAGTCCGGGCGGCCCGTAGAGCAGCGTGTGGTCGAGAGGCTCGCCGCGGTATCTGGCCGCCTCGACGAACACCTGCAGGTTGCTCACCACCTTCTGCTGTCCGCTGAAGTCGGCGAAGCGCAGCGGCCGCAAGGCGTTCTCGAACTCCTTTTCCGATGCCGAGACGCTTTCGTTTCTGATGTCGAAGTCTTCGCTCATTTCCTTTTCTTCCTAATTGGCCACGAAGAGGCGTGTGCCCGTGTAGGTGACGTTGGCGTATCGGTCCAGCTTGTCGCCCGCGTCGCCCTGTGCCACCACGCCCCCGTTGTTCAAGTCGTAGGCCCGCTTGCAGGTGCTGCAATAAGCCCACGTGCCGTTGTTGGCGAAGGCGAGCGTGCGGTAGAGGCTGTTCTTGTAGCAGTTGGGGCAGAGTGCGTCGTAGGCGTAGAGGCGGTCGCCGAAGGCCGGGTAGCCGATGATGAGCCCCGCCTCGTTGTATCGGCCCAGCTGGTAGGTCACGCGCGTCTCCTCGGCGGTGGTGATGCGCGTCTCCTCGGTCTGGCCGGTGCCCAGCTCGGCCTTCACGTAGCGCACGTCACTCCTCACGTTCGTCGACACCCTCACGAAGATGCCCTTGATGTTGGGGTCGAGGGCGTTCTTGATGATGCTCGTGTTGTGGATTGACGTGTCGAAGACGAAGTAGCACGACGCGTTGCTGTATTCGTTGTCCGAGCAGGCCGGCGCCGCCACGAGCGCCAGGGCCAGGGCCGCGCGGCCCAGGGTGCGGGTCAGTCGCATTGCAGCAGGGCTTTCTCGGCCTGCTCCACCCGTTCGAAGTGGAACTCGCCGATGGTTTCACTCATCAGCCGCGCTATCTTGTCGTTGCACAGGTTGCCCATCGACCCCTCGTGGGTGTGGTGCACGTGCTTGTCGGGCTTGAAGGTGCCCGCCTCTATCTCCAGCCCCACCTTCTTGTAGGCGTCGCGGAAGGGCATGCCCGCGGCGGCCAGGCGGTTCACCTCCTCCACGGAGAACATCGGGTCGTACATCGGATTGTCCAGGATGTGCTCGTTCACCTCCATGCGGTTGATGATGCAGGCCGTCATCCGCAGGCAGTCCTCCAGTTCGCCGAAGGCCGGCAGGAATGCCTCCTTGATGATTTGCAGGTCGCGGAAGTAGCCCGTGGGCAGGTTGTTCATGATGAGGGTGATTTGCTGCGGCAGCGCCTGCAGCTTGTTGCTCTTGGCACGGATGAGCTCGAACACGTCGGGGTTTTTCTTGTGGGGCATGATGCTTGAGCCCGTGGTACACTCCTTCGGCAGTTTTACGAAGTTGAAGTTCTGGCTGTTGAAGAGGCAGGCGTCGTAGGCCATTTTAGCCAATGTCCCGGCGACGGTGGCCATTGCGAAGGCGACGTTGCGCTCCATCTTGCCGCGGCCCATCTGGGCATAGACGACGTTGTAGTCCATCGTGTCGAAGCCGAGCAGGTCGGTGGGCATTTGCCGGTTGAGTGGGAAACTGCTGCCATAGCCCGCCGCGGAGCCGAGCGGGGTGCG
>CAZVWX010000386.1:0-1829 GCA_964631105.1 uncultured Prevotella sp.
ATCCTCGGCCTGGGCAACACCCTGCCCGACGGTGCCACGACGGCCACGCCCCTGGGCGAGCTGGCACAAGGGCTGCCCGTCGACGCGAGCCTGGCCGACATGGTGCTGGGCTTCATCCCCGGCTCGGTGGGCGAGACGTCGGTGGTGGCCATCGCCCTCGGGGCGCTCATCCTGCTGTGGACGGGCGTGGCCAGCTGGAAGACCATGCTCAGCGTCTTCCTCGGCGGCGGCGCCATGGCGGCCCTCTTCGCCGCCCTGGGGTCCACGCCCATCCCCTGGTACGAGCACCTGCTGCTCGGCGGCTTCTGCTTCGGAGCCGTCTTCATGGCCACCGACCCCGTCACCTCCGCGCGCACCGAGGCGGGCAAGTGGGTCTACGGCCTCCTCATCGGGGCCATGGCCGTCATCGTGCGCGTGATGAACCCCGGCTATCCCGAGGGAATGATGCTCGCCATCTTCTTCGGCAACATGCTCGCCCCGCTCATCGACTACTGCGTGGTGGAGGCCAACATCTCCCGCCGCGCCAAGCGTGCCCGGGCAGCAGAACAACACATTAAGTGACACGGAAATGAAAACAAACAGCAATTCCTATACCATCGTCTATTCGGCCGTCATCGTCGTCGTCGTGGCCTTCCTGCTGGCCTTCGTCTACCAGGCGCTGAAGCCGCGCCAGGAGGCCAACGAGCGGCTCGACCAGAAGAAGCAGATTCTCTACAGCCTGAACATCCGCGGCCTCGACGACGCGCAGGCCGAGGCCACCTACAACAAGCTGCTGCGCAAGGAGCAGCCCATGGGCCAGGGCACAGTCTACACCTTCGCCGTCGGCGGCCAGCCGAAGTACGTGCTCACCATCAAGGGCATGGGCCTGTGGGGAGGCATCAGCGGGTTCATCGCCGTCGACGCCGACAAGAGCACCGTCTACGGGGCCTACTTCAACCACGAGGGCGAGACCGCCGGCCTGGGAGCCGAAATCAAGGACAACCGCAAGTGGCAGGAGCAGTTCCGCGGCAAGCGGCTCTTCCAGGGCTCCGACCGCTCGCGCATCGCCCTCTCCGTGGTGAAGGGACCCACCGACCCCGCGACGCAGGTCGACGCCGTGACGGGGGCCACGCTCACCAGCAACGGCGTCACCAACATGCTCCACGACACCGCCAAGGGCCTGGGGCAGTATCTGCCCTTCCTCAACCAGAAATAGCCCCGCCCCCCAGGGTGGACGCAAGTTCAACAACAACAAAACCGGAAACAAACATGCTATTGTCAAAACAAAATAAGGCGGCCTTCACCGAGCCCCTGCACCTGAACAACCCCGTCCTGGTGCAGATACTCGGCATCTGCAGCTCGCTCGCCGTGACGTCGCAGCTCAAGCCCGCCATCGTCATGGGGCTCGCCGTGACGGTCATCACGGCCTTCTCCAACGTCATCATCTCCATCATCCGCAACACCATCCCCATGCGCATCCGCATCATCGTGCAGCTCGTCGTCGTGGCCGCCCTGGTCACCATCGTCAACCAGGTGCTCAAGGCCTTCGCCTACGACGTGAGCGTGCAGCTCAGCGTCTACGTCGGCCTCATCATCACCAACTGCATCCTCATGGGGCGCCTGGAGGCCTTCGCCATGATGAACAAGCCGTGGCCCTCGTTCCTCGACGGACTGGGCAACGGACTGGGCTACGCCGCCATCCTCGTCATCATGGGGGCCTTCCGCGAGCTCTTCGGACGCGGCACCCTCCTCGGCTGCCAGGTCATCCCGCAGGGAGCCTATGACTTCGGCTACGTCAACAACGGCATGATGACCATGTCGTGCGCCGCACTCATCATCATCGGTTGCAT
>CAZVWX010000387.1:0-1809 GCA_964631105.1 uncultured Prevotella sp.
GGCGCCCGACGGGAGCCCCTGGGGCAAGGGGTGGCTGGTTTATTACGACCGATACCGGCGGCACGACTACGGTGCGTCGTTCACACCGGACTTTGTGCATTTCAAGGACATCACCGGCAGCATCACCCTGCCCCAGGGGCACAAGCACGGCACGATAGTCCGGGTGCCACGGGCCGTCGTAAGGGCCCTGACCGACTCGGCCCGCGTGAGCTACACCGGCGAGACACTGGCCGACCCGTCGCGCCACGACGGGGGGCTGGCACCGGTGGTGGGCGTACACAACATCCAGATACTCCGCGCCAACCGCGAGCACCCCTCGGTCAGCAACGGGGGCGGCTGGACCTACAACCACCAGCCGATGATGGCTTATTGGAAAGGAAAGTTCTACGTGCACTATCTGGCCGACGAGGCCGAAGAGCACGTGCCGCCCTCGCACACGATGATGCAGACCTCGGCCGACGGCTACCACTGGTCGGATCCCGTGGAGCTCTTTCCCACCTACAACGTGCCCGACGGATTCAGCAAGCCGGGCTACGAGCCCCATGCCGGCCTGCAACAGCCTGGGAGCTATAGGGAGCGGCCGCTCAAGGCCATCATGCACCAGCGGGTGGGCTGGTATGTGTCGCGTGGCGGAACGCTGCTGGCCTTGGGCAATTACGGCGTGGCCCTCGACCGCAAGGACGACCCCAACGACGGCAACGGCATTGGGCGCGTGGTGCGCCAGGTGCACCGCGACGGGAGCCTGGGCCCCATCTACTTCATTTATTACAATCACGGCTTCAGCGAGAAGAACACCGACTATCCCAACTACCGGCGGGCGCCGCGCGAGGTGAGGCGGGCGTGCGAGGAACTGCTGGCCAACCCCCGCTACCTCATGCAATGGGTGGAGGAGGCCGACCGCGACGACCCCCTCATTCCGGTGAGCAACCTGTATAAGGCCTATTGCGACTACACGCTGCCCGACGGGAAGTCGCTGGTGGCTTTGTGGAAGCATGCGCTCACATCGGTGAGCCGCGACGGAGGGCACACCTGGTCGGCCACGACGCGTGCGCCGGGGTTTGTGAACAGCAATGCCAAGATATGGGGGCAGCGCCTTACGGACGGCACCTATGCCACGGTGTACAATCCCGCTGAGTTCAGATGGCCGCTGGCCCTGTCGACAAGCGGTGACGGACTCGACTACAACTCGCTGCATCTGGTTTGCGGCGAGGTGCCGCCCATGCGCTACGGGGGAAACTACAAAAGCCGCGGACCGCAGTATGTGCGAGGCATCCAGGAAGGCAACGGCATCCCGGCGGACAGCAATTTGTGGGTGACCTATTCCATGAACAAGGAGGACATCTGGGTGGCCCGTGTGCCGGTGCCCGTGATGACGAAGGCCACGGCCCACGCCGACGACGACTTCAGCCGGTGCCGCTCGCTGGCCGACCTCGTTTCGTGGAATCTCTATTCCCCCCTGGCGGCCCCCGTCACGATGGACGGGGCGTGGCTCCGGCTGGAGGACGCCGACCCGTTTGATTACGCCGTGGCCGAACGGATGGTGCCGGAGTGCCGAAGGCTCAGGGTGGAGTTCGACCTCCAGGCGGGGCAAAGCAGCCACGGACGGCTGCAGGTGGAGATGAAGGACCGGCACGGAGTGGTCTGCACGCGGGTGGAGCTGTCGCCCGACGGGTACATAGAGGTGAAGACCGGCGCACGCCAAAGCCGGCTGATGGCCTACCGCCCCCATGAGACGTACCATTTCGTGGCCGAGCTGGACGCACCGCGCCGAACGCTCACGCTGACGGTGAACGGCAAGAAGACCACCCG
>CAZVWX010000388.1:0-1807 GCA_964631105.1 uncultured Prevotella sp.
AACGGCCAGATGGTCTATGGCAGCGACGGCTTTGCCGGCGAGCTCGGCCACGTCACCATGGTCCGCGGCGAAGAGGGGCGCTCGTGCGGATGCGGGCGCAAGGGCTGCCTGGAGGCCTACTGCTCGGCCACCGGCGTGGCCCGCACGGCAAGGGAATTCCTCAAGGAAAGTCCCGAAGACAGCATCTTGAGGCAATACAAGCCCGAGGAGATTACCTCCCTGGAGGTGAGTCTCGCCGCCGCGAAAGGCGACAAGCTGGCCAAGCGCGTCTACGACTTCACCGGCGAGATGCTTGGCGAGGCCTGCGCCGACTTCGCCACGTTCTGCTCGCCCGAGGCCTTCGTTTTCTTTGGCGGGCTCACCAAGGCCGGCGACCTGCTGATGAAACCCATTGTGAAGTCCTACGACCGCCACGTCATGCCTGTCTTCAAGGGCAAGGCCAAGTTCCTCGTGAGCACGCTCGACGGCTCGAGCGCCGCTGTGCTCGGGGCAAGCGCCGTGGGATGGGACTTGTAGCCCCGCAGCAAAACCCTGCCAACCGTCCCTGGCCCGAATGTGGCGAGGCCCCGACGCCCTTGCTGACACATCCGGCCAGGGAGATTCATCTCCCCGCACACGGGCAAATGGTGTCATCCGACCCACCTGCGCCGAACAGAATTACCTTAAACTTAAACCTTATGCGAAAAGCACTAACATGCCTGATGGCCATTCTGTTGCTCGCCGGACTCGGAGCTTGCGAGAAGGCTGACTTGACCGAAGGCGAAGACTCCAATGACAAACCAACGACATCGGTTGTAGACGACACAGACACGGACGGAGACCAACCCGACGGGGACAACACCGACACCGCCACGAGCAACGAAAACGACTCCACGAGCAACGATGCCGACCATACAGAAAAGGTGAGGGACGGGACAGAGGTGACAGTGGCACAATTCCTCAGGCTCGACGGCCACCCCATGGTGTATGTCAGGGGCTACATCGTGGGAAGTTGCCAGCGAAGCCTCAGCAATGCCGACTTCGAACCTCCCTTCGAAGGCCACACGGCTGTGCTGATGGCCGACTCGGCAGGCGAACAGAACACGGACTATATGATTTCCGTCCATCTGAAGAAAGGCGCCATGCGCGACGCGCTGAATCTGGAGGACCATCCGGAAAACTTCGGGCGGAAGCTTCGGGTGTGGGGCACAAAGTTCACCTACCTGGGACTCCCCGGATTCCCGGAAGGATATGTCGAGGGCTACGAGTTCGTGGAATAGAGGGACCATCGCCTCCTATTTCAGTGTATATTCTACCATCAATCCACAAGAACAGGGGGCAGAACGCTTCACACTAGCCACTTCAGAGGGCTCAAATGTTAAAAAAGTGAAGATTCTGATTATTTTCCTTGCATTTTAGGACTGAATAGTCTATATTTGCAGCACAAGTTTAATTCAATTTCCTGCTTTTAGGAAATTCATTCAACGAGGTTGGAGCGTCCTGCACCAACCTCTTTTTTTTGTCTCTTCCGATGAATCCGTGTAAAACGGCTGCCACCTTGTTCTGCTTCGCCATCACTCCAAAAGTCGGACAAGCCTGTTTTGTGCATCGCCCCCACTTCGAAAAAGCCGACCGCCCCACCCCACCATGGCGACGGACAAATGTCCGCCGCCGTGGCGGAGGGGATGCCTCAGACGATTCTTCCGTCGAAGAGGTTGACGACGCGGTGGGCCAACTGCGCGTCGTGCTCATTGTGCGTTACCATGACAATCGTCGTGCCGTCCTGGTTCAGTTCCGTGAGCAGGCGCATCACCTCGGCGCCGTTCTT
>CAZVWX010000389.1:0-1793 GCA_964631105.1 uncultured Prevotella sp.
AGGGCGCGGCGCCCCTGCAGGTCGCTCATCACGTCGCCCATGAAGTCGGAGGGCACATAGACCTCCAGGTCGTAGATGGGCTCCAGAATCTTCGGGCCGGCCTCCTTGAAGGCGTCGCTGAAGGCGTGGCGTGCGGCCAGCTTGAAGGAGAGCTCGTTGCTGTCGACGGGGTGCATCTTGCCGTCGTACACCACCACGCGCACGTCGCGCGCATAGCTGCCCGTGAGCGGGCCGCGCTCCATGCACTCCATCACGCCCTGGAGGATGGCCGGCATGAACCGCTGGTCGATGGCTCCGCCGACGACGGAGTTGAGGAACACGAGCTTTCCGCCCCATGGCAGGTCGCGCTCCTCCCGTCCCTTGATGTTCATCTTGAACTCCTGTCCGCCGAAGCTGTACGACGTCGGGTCGGGCATGCCCTCGGCATAGGGCTCGATGATGAGGGCCACCTCGCCGAACTGTCCGGCGCCGCCGCTCTGCTTCTTGTGGCGGTAGGTGGCGCGGGCCTTCTTGGTGATGGTCTCGCGGTAGGGTATTCTGGGCTCCTCGAACTCCACCTGCAGCTTCTCGTTGTTCTCGAGCCGCCATTTCAGCGTGCGCAGGTGGAACTCGCCCTGGCCGTGCACGATGGTCTGGTGCAGCTCCTTCGAGTTCTCCACCACCCAGGTGGGGTCCTCCTGCCTCATCTTCAGCATGGCCGCCATGAGCTTCTCCATGTCCTGCGGGTTCTTGGGCTTGATGGCGCGCGAGTATTTCGAGTTGGGATACTTGATGAAGTCGAAGCGGTAGTCGCAGTCCTTGCCGTCGAGGGTGTTGCCCGTCTTCACGTCCTTCAGCTTCACCGTGCAGCCGATGTCGCCGGCGTTGAGCTGGTCCACCGACACGCGGTTGGCCCCGGCGCAGACGTAGATCTGGCCCAGGCGCTCCTTGCTGCCCCGGTCGGCGTTGGTCAGGTCGTCGCCGGGCTTCACCGCGCCGCTCATCACCTTGAAGTAGGACACCTCGCCGATGTGCGGCTCCATGCCCGTCTTGAAGAAATAGAGGCTCTCGGGGCCGTTGGAGTCGGGCGTGACCTCCTCGCCCCGCGTGTTGTGCACCTTGGGCATCTCGCTCACGAAGGGCACCACGTTGCCCAGGAACTCCATGAGGCGCTGCACGCCCATGTCCTTGTGGGCGTCGACGCAGAACACGGGGAAGATGTTTCTCGTGACGAGCCCCTTGCGGATGCCCTCGCGCATCTCGTCCTCGGTGAGCGTCTCAAACTCGAAGAACTTCTCCATGAGCCCCTCGTCGTTCTCGGCGGCGGCCTCCACCAGGGCGGCGTGCAGCTCCTGGGCCTTCTCCCTCTCGCTTTCGGGAATGTCCTCTCGCTTGGGGGCCCCGCCCTCGGGGCCCCACGAGAGCTTCTTCATGATGAGCACGTCGATGATTTCATGGAAGTCGGGGCCGGTCTGCACGGGGTATTGTATCTGGACGCACTTCGACCCGTAGATGTCTTTCATGCTCGACATGATGTTGTCGAAGTCGCACTTGTCGGAGTCCAGCTGGTTCACGAGGAAGATGACGGGCTTCTTCAGCTTCTCGGTGTAGCGGAAGTTGTTCTGCGTGCCCACCTCGGGGCCGTACTGCCCGTTGATGAGGATGACGGCCGTGTCGGTGACGTTGAGCGAGGTGATGGCCCCGCCCACGAAGTCGTCGGCCCCCGGGCAGTCGATGATGTTCAGCTTCTTGTTGTTCCACTCCACGTGGAAGACGGTCGGGAAGACGGAGTAGCCGTACTCCAGCTCCACGGG
>CAZVWX010000390.1:0-1786 GCA_964631105.1 uncultured Prevotella sp.
CCGGAATAGTAGCGGACGCATTTCCGTGGATTGCCGCTCCTGACGAAGTGGACACCTCCGTAAACGGCGTCGACACCGTCGCCGAACGCCTCCACCATGCGGGCTGTCACGTCGTCGGACGTGAACCAGTCGTCAGAGTTCAATATGCCCACGACATCGCCGGTTGCCATCAGCAAGCCCTTGTTCATGGCATCGTATATGCCGTCGTCTTTCTCGGACACCCATCTCATGCGCCCGCCGAACTTGGCCTCGTACTGGCGCAACAAGTCCACCGTGCCATCCGTAGATTCCCCATCGACGACAATATACTCTATCTCTGCATAGGACTGCCGCAACACGGAGTCCATGGTGTGACGAATGGTCGGCGCACTGTTGAAGCACGCTGTAACTATGGACACCTTCATGTGATTAAGATAAAAAGCTCATTTGTACACGTTGTTTCTAGCCCCCTGCTCCCCCGTTTCTTGCTGGAAACCGTCCAGGCTTGCAACGGCGAGGTTGTCCTTCTGCTCGTTGGACCCGCCCGAGGCCTGCAAGCCGCCTTTCAGCTCGGGATAGGCCTCCAGGTAGGCCGGCGACGAGATGTCGACATCCTCGTGAATCCATTTCCTCATCTGGCTGTCGTTCAGCTCCCGCTCCCAATATGCCTTGTCAAAGGAAAACACGGTGATGAGCTTCCCGCAATCGTAGAAGCGGTTGCCCGTGATGACATTGTCGCGGCCGCCATTCACGCACACGGCTCCAAACTCGCCGCTGCCGCAGCGGGAAAAGAGATTGCCCGTGACCTTCACTCCCGAAATCATGTCGTCGAGCCTGACGGCCGCCACCTTGCGCTCCCCGGAAGCATCGCGGATGTCCTCCCACACGTTGTTGCGGATGACGATGCCACGGAACGACAGGTTGCGGTGCATGTCGAAGGCTCCCTGGTCGTCGCTCACCAGGACAATGTGGCTGAAGCGGTTGTGCTCCACCACCACGTTGTTGCCGTCGACGCGGATGGCCGAGGCGGGAAGAAGGGAGAAGTCGTTGTGGCTCACGGTGGCGCCACACCCCGTGAAGTGGATGGCCGGCTGATAGCAGTAGAGGAAATAGCTGGCGCGGGTGAAGATGTTGTCGGAGAACACGAACCCTGCGTCCTGCAACGCCTTGCGGTCGCCTCCCTCGGCCGAGATGGCCGACATGCCCACCATCGCAAACCGACAGCCCGTAACGGAATGGCCCTGGCCACCACGAATGACGACGGCGTCGGCGCCGAACTCGGTGAACTGGCAATTGCGCAGGGCTACCTGCTCGCCACCGGCAATCTCGACGGCGCGGTTGCAGCCTCCCTTGAACGCCAAGCCGTCAACCTCACAGTTCTTCAGCTGGTCGAGCTGGAGGAAGCACGTCCCCTGGCTCACGGGAATGTTGCACTGGGGGTCGCTTGTCGAAGAAGGCACAAGCCAGTAGAGTTGCTTCTGGCTTTCATCATAATAATACTCGCCGGCCGCGTCGAGGAACTCGCGGGCGTTGGCGGCATAGAAAAGTCCTCCCTTCCGGAAGCCATACGCCGGCTCGGGAGCCCGCGTCGTGAAGGTCTGGCGGGCCCCGTCCACGGAGACGACATCCCGGTACTGGTCGTACCACTTGTAGAACCAAAAGCCATGCACAAAGCCGTGAGGGGCCTTTGCCAGCGCCCCCAGGCGCTTGTCGGCATAGTGGACCGTCGCCTGGCCGCCGGCTGTGGCAACGGCATCCACCGTGAGAAATCCCGTGTTCGGATGGCGGGCCGGCTGCTGGCGCTCAC
>CAZVWX010000391.1:0-1783 GCA_964631105.1 uncultured Prevotella sp.
ATGTAGCCGGCCTGCGAGATGGAGCTGAAAGCCATGAAGCGCTTCAAGTCGCTCTGGTGGATGGCGAAGAGGTTGGCCACCGTGATGGAGAGCACCACGATGATGTAGAGCATGTACTGCCAGTACTCGGTGATGGGGGCGAAGACCCGCATCAGGATGGCGGCCAGCGCGAAGGCGGCGGCGCCCTTGGAGACCACGCTCAGATAGCCCGTCACCGTGGTCGGCGCACCCTGGTAGGTGTCGGCGGTCCAGAAGTGGAAGGGCACGAGCGAAATCTTGAAGGCCAGTCCGCTGAAGAAGAACACCATGCCCATGATGCTCAGCGGGCTCACCGTGAGCCTGGCCACGACGTCGTCGAAGTAGAGCGTGCCCGTGGCGGCATAGATGAAGCTGATGCCGAAGAGCATCACGCCGCTGGAGAACGTGGCCGTGAGGACGAACTTCGCGGCTGCCTCGGCGCTGTTGTGGCGGTACTTGTCGAGCCCCACCAGGCAGGCCATGGGCACGCTGGCCGTCTCAAGCCCCAGGAAGAACAGCAGGAAGTGGTTGGCGCTCACCATCATGTTCATGCCCAGCAGGGTGGAGAGGACGAGGATGTAGAACTCGCCCTCCTTGAACTGGGTGTCGGGGCGCGACATCCACTCGCGGCTCTGTATGACGACGATGAGCGTGCCGAAGGCCAGGATGGTCTTGATGACTCCGATGGCGGCATTGGTGTAGTACATGCCGCCGAAGGTGGTGGCGGCCTCGGGCGTGCCCATGTTCAGCAGCAGGTGGGCCGTGAGCAGGAGGCAAACCAGGGGGTTGAACCACTTGCGGGGAGCGTCGCCGGGCTTGCGGGCCGAACAGAAGTCTGCAATGAAGGTGATTACCAGTGTCGCGGCAAGCGACACTTCGGGAATCATGTTTAAAAATTGACTATAATCGACTGTCATTGGTTTCTTATATCTTAATCATTCAACATGGCATTACAGACCGGCTATGGCTCCGGCGTTCATGATGTGGCCAATCAGCGGAGCCACGGCGCCGGAGATGATGTCCTGGAAGAAGAGCGGGAAGATGCCCAGGCCGGCCACGCAGAAGATGAGGCCGCCCACGGCGAGGCGCTCGTCCCAGGTGGCGTCGTGCAGGGTGTAGAACTTCTCGTTGGGCACCTTCTGGTAGAGTATCTTGCCCACGACACGCAGGATGTAGACGGCGGTGATGACGATGGACGTGGTGGCGATGATGGTGCACACGCGGTGGAAGGTGTCGCCGTTCTCAAACGAGCCCACGAAGATGGTCATCTCGGCCACGAAGCCCGAGAAGCCCGGCAGGCCGAGGTTGGCCAGACCGGCAATGACGTAGGCCACGGAGAGGAACGGCAGAATCTTCATCAGGCCGCCCAGATAGCGCACGTCGCGCGTGCCGCAGCGGTGGTAGATCATGCCGATGACGGCAAAGAACAGCGCCGTCATCAGTCCGTGGGAGAGCATCTGGAGCACGGCGCCCGTGATGGCCGTCTGGGTGAGCATGAGCAGGGCGAAGAGCACCATGCCGCAGTGCGACACCGACGAGTAGGCGTTGATGTACTTCAGGTCGGTCTGCACGCAGGCCGAAAGGGCTCCGTAGACCACCGAGATGGTGGTGAGGATGAGGAAAATCCAGCTCAGCTGCTGGGCGGCCTCTGGCAGCAGGTACATCGCGATGCGGAAGCAGCCGTAGCCGCCGAGCTTCATCAGCACGCCGGCGTGGAGCATCGAGACGGCCGTGGGCGCCGAGGCGTGGCCGTCGGGGCTCCATG
>CAZVWX010000392.1:0-1773 GCA_964631105.1 uncultured Prevotella sp.
GCCTTCTTGCAAAGTGTAAGCGGCCTTCTTGGCATCGAAGAAGGCCGTTCTTCGAACTGACCCCCTATTTTTCTCGCATCTTTACAAAACGGTAAGCAAATCGAGGAAGAAAGTTTGCAGAATGTCGCAAAAGCACGCGTCAGTCTTGCTATCTGACAAATCGGATTTTTCGAGGGGTAGAGGAAAAATGTAAATATATCTCAGAATGGACGATTCCCGCACCAGCCTTCATCCCCAAAGCATGCGTCCTCCACACATTGCGGCCATGAAGAGAGAGAGGGGGGGAGCCTGGAGCGTGGAAATGAAGGCGGAGGAAGAAGCGCCGCGCCGTCCGGAACCGCCCGGACCGGGGTCGGGCGAGCTACAGCCGCCCCCCTAGCCTACCCCTTGGCCAGCGCCTCGCCGAGGTATCGCGCCGTGTACCCCCTGCCCGACCGGGCCACCTCCTCGGGCGTGCCCGTGACGACGACGGTGCCGCCGTTGCGCCCGCCCTCGGGCCCCATGTCGATGATCCAGTCGGCCAGCTTGATGACATCGAGGTTGTGCTCGATGATGATGACCGTGTTGCCCTTGTCCACCAGCTTCTGGAGCACGCCCATGAGGATGCGTATGTCCTCGAAGTGCAGGCCCGTGGTGGGCTCGTCGAGTATGTAGAGCGTCTTCCCCGTGTCCCTCTTGGCAAGCTCGGTGGCCAGCTTCACGCGCTGGCTCTCGCCCCCGGAAAGGGTGGTGGAGCTCTGTCCGAGCTTGATATATCCCAGGCCAACATCCTGCAGGACCTTGATTTTCTGCAAGATGCCAGGCACGTTCTCAAAGAATTCCACCGCCATGTTCACCGTCATGTCGAGCACGTCGGCAATGCTCTTCCCCTTGTATCTCACCTCCAGGGTCTCGCGGTTGTATCGTTTGCCGTGGCACACCTCGCAAGGCACCATCACGTCGGGCAGGAAGTTCATCTCGATGGTCTTGTAGCCGTTGCCCCCACAGGCCTCGCACCGCCCCCCCTTCACGTTGAACGAGAACCGTCCGGGCTTGTAGCCCCTTATCTTGGCCTCGGGCAGGTTGACGAAGAGCGAGCGAATGTCGGAGAACACCCCCGTGTAGGTGGCCGGGTTGCTGCGCGGCGTGCGCCCGATGGGGCTCTGGTCCACGTTGACCACCTTGTCGATGTTGTCGATGCCGTCGATGCTGTCATAAGGCATGGGGCGCTTCAGGGCGCGGTAGAAGTGGTGGGCGAGGATGGGCTGGAGCGTCTCGTTGACGAGCGTCGACTTTCCCGACCCCGACACGCCTGTGACGACGACGAGGCGGCCCAGGGGGAACGCCACGTCGACGTTCTTCAGATTGTTTCCCCGGCATCCGTGCAGCGCGATGCTCCGGCCATTGCCTTCGCGCCGCCGGGCCGGGATTTCTATCTTGCGCTCCCCGGCCAGGTATTGCGCCGTGAGCGTGAGGTGGGGCGCGGTGCCGGGCGGGTCTGAAGGAGCCACGCGGGGCCTCATCATCTCTTCGGGCGTGCCCTGGAAGACCACCTCGCCGCCCCGTCGCCCCGCCCTCGGGCCGATGTCGATAATCCAGTCGGCCGCCCGCATCATGTCCTCGTCGTGCTCCACCACGATCAGCGTGTTGCCCAGGTCGCGCAGCTCCTTGAGCGAGTTGATGAGGCGCTGGTTGTCGCGCTGGTGCAGCCCGATGCTGGGCTCGTCGAGGATGTAGAGCACGTTCACGAGCTGGCTCCCTATCTGCGTGGCCAGGCGGATGCGCTGGCTCTCG
>CAZVWX010000393.1:0-1767 GCA_964631105.1 uncultured Prevotella sp.
TCACGCTGGGGGTGAAGGCTGCCCGGACGGAATGGATTCTCCTGATGGCCCCCACGGTCCACCCGTCGTCAAGCCATTGGCTGGATGGCGTGGCGAAGTCATGCCGCGACGATGCCGGGTTCGTCATGTGCTGCACCGACTTTCCCGAGTCCATGAGCGCATACAAGCGCTTCGAGCATTTCCGCACGGCGTGCTACAACCTCCGGCGCGCCCAGCGCTCCAAGGCCTTTGCCACCAACATACCCTGCGTGTGCTTCCGCAAAAGCCGGTTCATGCAGGGATGCGCCTTCCAGGGCAACACTCAGTTCGTGAGAAGCGAGTTCAGCTTCCTGGCCAACAAGTACGCCCCCAAGAGGGCCACGAGGGTGGCCGCCTCGCCACAAGCCCGCGCCGTCGAGGACGAGCCCAGCCCCAAGAATTGGAAATACCGCCACCTCTGCCACCTGGCGGCACGCAAGCACATGGCCGGCCACACGTCGATGGCCCTGCTACGGTTCGCCGACCACCTCCTGCCCCATCTCTCGCTCCTCGCCTCGCTGGGCGTGGGCGCCGGGGCCGTGTGCACCCGCCAGTGGCTCGTGGCCGGAGCCTCGCTGCTGGCGCTGTTCCTGCTCTATGGACTACGGGCGGGCGCGGCCTTCCGCGCCTCGCGCCGGTGCCATGTGCAGACAGCAGCCCTCTGTGTGCCCTTTTATGAGCTCGCACTCGTCTGGCACAGCCTCTACTACCGCATCTGCTATCTGAAAGCCGACAAGCGCGATTTCACAAGCCACAAGCTCTGAGCCCTCCAGTCTCCTAGCCAGAACAAGAATGAAAGTCAAGTTTTACATTACGAACAAGAAGCGCCGGGTCGATTTCATTGCCGACTATGTTTCCACGCTGAAGGCCCGCTTCGACATGGCCTCCGACCTGAGCGACGCCGACATGCTCCTGGTCTTCGGCATCTGGGATTATTCCGCTTCCCGACTGGCGCGCAAGGCACTCCGCATGGGCATTCCCTACATCGCCGTGCCGCTCGGCGACTTGTCGGCCTGGAACCTGCGCACGCCGCTCGCCTCACGCGCCATGCAGACCGTGCTCTTTGCCAACCGGCTCGTCCGCCACGCCCAAGGCCTCATTGCAACCAACCACGCCGAAAAGAAGCGGCTCGACGAAATCAAGTGGAACCGCCACGTGTCTCTCGTCACCGACTATCTCTTTTCCTCATCCACCGACCAGGAGACCATGGTGGGCGATTACCGGAACGTGATGGACCGCGTGCTGGAAAAATACGATGACAACACGAGAAGGCTGGCCCGCGCCCGCGCCGACGCCATCGCCCAAAACAGCGACGACACGCCCGAGAAGCGCCTGCTGTTCCAGCTCATGCTCATCAAGGGGCGCATGCCCCACGAGAACGTCCCCTCGGGGCAGCTGGAAAAGATGTACACCCTGCTCATGGCCGACGATTACGACGAGGACACGCTCTGCCTGCTCATCCATCGCGCCCGCCTCGACGCGTTTGCCGCAAGCCTTTGGCACGTGCTCGCCCAGCTCCACCAGCTCGGCGAGGGGTTCATGCCGTCGCCACCTGCCGATGACCGGCTTTCCCGGAGAATAGCGTCCTACGTGAGGCCCCGCCCCTCGGATGGAGCAGAGGGCCATGGGGCTCCCCCACCCCAACCCGCCAAGGCATGAGGCGACGGCCGGCTCGCCGGCCATCGCTAGCGCGTGATGCTCTCGATGCGGATTTTCAAGACCCCGATGGGCACGCGCACGGTCACCACG
>CAZVWX010000394.1:0-1766 GCA_964631105.1 uncultured Prevotella sp.
GACACCGGTGTCTCCGGCGGGCGCGGAACCGCCGTCCGCCGTGTCGAAAACCGCCCGCGAACGATGCCAGGAGGGTGTGTCATGAGTTGTCTTTATGTTACATCCCCTTCTTTATTACGCCCTTCATCAACTGCGGACAATTGCCAAAAGGTGTTGCCAACGGGCCGCGCAAGGCTTCGTCTATGTGGAGGGGGCATGCTCCAATGAAGGTGTCGTGCCGGATTGGAGATATATTTACATTTTCTTTACGTCTTCCCAAATCCCCGTTTTGACAGAAAGTTGGGACATTCCGCGTTCTTGTGACATTCTGCGAAGTTTGCTCCTTGATTTGCTTACGACTTTGTAAAGATGCGAGAAAAACAGGGGTCGTTTCGAAGAACGGCCTTCTTCGGTCCGAAGAACGGCCTTCTTTGCCTCGAAGAACGGCCTTCTTCGATGCCAAGAAGGCCGCTTACACATGGCAAGAAGGCCTTTCTTCAAATGGATGGGAGAATAGTTGACAATGCAGGTCGGTCGTTCATGACGGCAAACAACGCCCGGCCTGCGCTTCCCGGTGAATGTTCACGGCCAGGGGCTGTGGCTTGTGGCGGCCAAGCGTGGCGGGAAACGGCATCCGCACGCCCCTTGCGCGGCGTGCGGGCCGGCACAAGGCGTGGCCCTGCCGTGGATGCCCGCCCGGGGGGAGGGCTAGAGCTTGTACAGGTCGTTGGCGGCGATGAGGTCCACCTTCTTCTCTTGCAGCAGCTGCTCGCACTGCTCCAGGTTGCTGGGGCGTATGACGATGTTGGCGCTGTCGCCGGCCGAGAAGGAGTAGAGGTACTCGATGAAGACGCCGTTTGCGGAGAGGTGCTTCAGCACCAGGGCCAGCGCGCCCGCCGTGTTGGGCACCGAGAGGCCGATGACGTCGGTAATCTTCACGGCGAAGCCGTTTTCCTTGAGCACCTCGTAGGCGCGGTCGGGGTCGCTGACGATGCACCGCAGCAGCCCGAAGTCGCTGTTGTCGGCAATGCTCATGGCCGAAAGGTTGATGCCCGCCTTGCCGAGCACCTCGGTCACCTCGGTGAGGCGTCCCGACTTGTTCTCCAGAAATATGGACAATTGTTTTGCTAGCATAGTGTATGGATGTTGTTTTTAGGTGATGTTTCCAGTTCTTGCGCGGCCTAGAGCACGCGCTTGTCGACGACGCGCTTGGCCTTGCCCGTGCTCCGCTCGATGCTCTTGGGCTCGACGAGCCTCACGTTGAAGCCGATGCCGATGACGCTTCTCAGCTCGTTCTCCAGCTTCTTTTGCAGCCGCACCATCTGTGCCATCTCGTCGCAGAAGTATTCGTCCTTCACCTCCACGCGCAGCTCGGTGGTGTCGGTGTTGTTCTGCCGGTCCACGGTGAGCATGTAGTGCGGCTCAAATTCCTTCAGGCTCAGGATGACGGCCTCTATCTGCGTGGGGAACACGTTCACGCCGCGTATGATGAGCATGTCGTCGCAGCGGCCCAGGATGCGGTCCATGCGCACGAGCGTGCGCCCGCAGGCGCATTTCTCGTAGTGCAGCGCGGTGAGGTCGTGGGTGCGGTAGCGCAGCAGGGGCATGCCCTCCTTGGTGAGGTGGGTGAAGCAGAGCTCGCCCAGCGTGCCCTCGGGCAGCGGCTGGCCCGTCTCGGGGTCGACGATTTCGGGGTAGTAGTAGTCTTCGTTCAGGTGGGTGCCGTGCTGGCACTCGCACTCGTAGCCCACGCCCGGGCCGGCAATCTCGCTCAGCCCGTAGATGTC
>CAZVWX010000395.1:0-1761 GCA_964631105.1 uncultured Prevotella sp.
AGCCTACTCTGAAAGCAACCATCATCTATCCCTATCATGGAAAATAAGAAATATTTCTTCGCCGTGGACTTGGGCGCCACCAGCGGCCGCACCATTGTCGGCACGCTCGACGGCGGCAAGCTCACGATGGAAGAGCTCACCCGGTTTGACAACAACCTCATCGAGACCGGCAACCACTACTACTGGGACATCTACGCCCTCTACTTCGAAATCATCAAGGGCCTGCGGCTCGCCGCCGAGCGCCACCTCGCCATCCAGAGCATCGGCATCGACACGTGGGGGTGCGACTTCGTCTTCGTGGGCGACGACGGAGCCATCCTGCGCAACCCCATGGCCTACCGCGACCCCCACACCGCCGGCGCCATGGAACAGTACTTCGCCGAGGCCGTGGACAAGCAGACGGTGTACGACAAGACCGGCATCCAGTTCATGAACTTCAACTCGCTCTTCCAGCTCTACGCCATGCGCAAGGCCGGCACCTCGGCCTTGAAGTCGGCCGGCAAGGTGCTCTTCATCCCCGACGCCCTGAGCTACATGCTCACCGGCAAGGCCGTGTGCGAGTACACCGTGGCCTCGACGTCGCAAATCCTCAACCCCACCACCGGCGACCTTGACGTGGAGCTGGTGGAGAGCACCGGTCTCGGGCGCAACCAGTTCGGCCCCATGACGGCCCCCGCCACCCCCATCGGCCCGATTACCGCCGAGGTGCAGCGCATGACGGGGCTGGGGCCCGTGCCCGTCGTCGCCGTGGCCGGCCACGACACGGCCAGTGCCGTGGCCGCCGTGCCCGCCGCTAACGAGCGCTTCGCCTACCTCAGCTCGGGCACGTGGAGCCTCATGGGCATCGAGGCCCCCCGGCCCATCATCACCCGCGAGAGCTTCGAGCTGAACTTCACCAACGAGGGTGGCATCGAGGGCACGACGCGCTTCCTGAAGAACATCTGCGGCATGTGGCTCTACGAGTGCTGCCGCCGCGAGTGGAAGAGCGAGGACGCCGCCCGCGGCGCCGAGGGGCGCCTGGGACACGCCGAGCTGCAGGACGCCGCCATGCGGGTGGAGCCCTTCCGCAGCCTCATCGACCCCGACGACCCGGCCTTCGCCAACCCCGCCTCGATGACAGAGGCCATTGCCGCCTACTGCCGCAGCCACGGCGAGCCCGTGCCCGAGAGCCGCCCGGAGTTCTGCCGCTGCATCTTCGACTCGCTGGCCCTGCGCTACCGACAGGTGTTCACCTGGCTGCGACAGTTCGCCACCTTCCCCATCGACGTGCTCCACATCATCGGCGGCGGCTCGCTCAACAAGTACCTCGACCAGTTCACGGCCAACTCGTGCGGCGTGACGGTGCTCGCCGGGCCCCAGGAGGGCACGGCCATCGGCAACATCATGCTCCAGGCCAAGGCCTGCGGCGAGGTGGGCGACGTGTGGGCGATGCGCAAAATCATCGGCGCCAGCATCCAGCTCGACCGCTACGAGCCGCAGGACAAGGAGGCCTGGGACGCCGCCTACACGCGGTACCTCGCCGTCTGCAAGTGACGGGCGGCGGCAAGTGGCGGCCGGCGGCGGCAAGCACCGGCCCCACGGGCAACAATGAAACAAGAACACCATCAATAAACAATAACTAAAGACATGAAATCAGAAAACATCGAGAAAAACTATGCGATTGCAAAGGAGCGCTACGCCGCTCTGGGTGTTGACACCGACAAGGCGCTGGAGACGCTGCAGAAGACTCCCATCTCGCTGCACTGCTGGCAGGCCGACGAC
>CAZVWX010000396.1:0-1756 GCA_964631105.1 uncultured Prevotella sp.
TCCATCCTGAGCGGCTCCTCCGCGTTGTGGTAGAATGGAATGCCCTTGAGGCGGCTGTCGCCGCGGGTGAGCCTGATGCTGTGGGCGTGGGGGTTGCCCACGGCGTCGCTGATGGTGGGCAGCATGAGGAACTCGGCGGCCATGAACGTCAAGGCCACGCCCGACGCCTGCAGCAGGGGCCGCCGCAGCACCGTGGCGCGGATGGTCCACGCGGCGATGGCCACCATCAGCACCGATGCGGCCACCTGCGTGCGCAGGCTCATCGAGCCGCTGCGCCAGCCGAACTTGACCAGGGCCAAGGGGGTGGCCAGCATGATGGCCACGATGATGAGGCCCTGCAGGGAGAAGAGGCGGGCGGACACGCGCCGCTCGGCGGCGGTGCCGGCGTGGCCCTGCAGGGTGTCCTTGAAGTGCATCAGCAGGCAGCCCACGACGATGGAGCACGGGGCCAGCGAGGGCAGCAGCCACGACATCTTCTTGCCCGGCAGCAGCGAGAGCAGCACCAGCGAGGCCAGCGCCCACGTGATGGAGATGAGGTATTCGCGCTTCATGGTGATGTGGCGCTTCCAGTAGGGTATCCATAGGGCCACGAGCATCGGCATGGCCCACGCCCCCATCTCCAGGAAGAAGCGCCAGTAGTAGTACCACGGGCGCACGGTGCCGGTGTGCCAGAGCGCCGTGGCCTCGTGGGCGAGCAGCCCCGACGACTCGGGGTACAGGCAGAAGAGCACGGCGTACCACCAGCCCGCCGTGGCCAGGGCGATGGCGCACATCAGGGCGAACGACCGCCACTTGCCGTGCATGGTGGGCGAGGGCAGGGCCACGCGCATGATGAAGTAGGGCAGCAGCAGGGCGTAGAACGGCAGGGGACCCTCGCTGAGGAACGACAGCCCCATGAAGAGCCCGGCCAGGGCGAACCACTGGGCGTAGTGGTGCCGCTCGTAGAGGGCGCGCGTGAGATAGTAGATGGCGGCCATCATGAGCGCGTTGCCATAGATGTCGGCCGGCGACGTGCGCCCCATGTACACCAGGTTGTAGCACGTCAAGAAGACGAGCACCGACGCCAGCCCGAAGTCGGTGCGGCGGGTGGCGAGGCGGGCCAGCAGGAAGAGGTACACCGTGAGCAGGCACCCCATCAGGCCGTTGGCCGTGCGCTGGGCGCTCACGCTGTCGGGCCAGACGGCCTCGACGCAACCCGCCACCCAGAGCGGGAAGGGCGGCGTGGTGAGCCGCGGCTCGCCGTTCATGTGGGGGATGAGCCAGTGGCCGTCGGCCACCATCTCGTGGGCCATCACCATGCCGCGCGCCTCGCCCGTCATCACCGGGAAGGCCGAGCGGTGGACGAAGAAGGTGACGAAGCACAGCAGCACTGGGAACGCATACCTCAGGAGGGCCTCCCTCCCGAGGCGGGCTTTTTGCCCCTGTCGGTCTTGTCTCGCTGTCATTCTCTCTTGTTTTTCTTTTGCAAAGGTAGTGCAAACCGAAGACAATACAAAATGAATCTCATTCATTTTTATGTTTGAGGTGCAGCCGTGTCCACCTGTAGGGGCCGTGCCTTGTGCCGGCCCGCACGCCGGAATGGCGTTTTGAACAATTCAGCGTTGCCCTGCCGCATGATACAGATGCCGCCGGATTCGTCCGGAACATCGGTGACACCCATCGGGCGGGCGTGACATCATCGGGCATTCGAACGCCCTTTCCGGGCGTGCGGGCCGGCACAAGGCACGGCCCCTGCAAGTGGCGACGTGCCACGCAA
>CAZVWX010000397.1:0-1750 GCA_964631105.1 uncultured Prevotella sp.
TTCCGCTCTTCCTCCACGCGCTTGTCGTAGGCGTCGTAGGCGTCCACGATGCGCGTCACCAGCTTGTGGCGGACGATGTCCTTCTGGCCGAGTCTCACCACGCCGATGCCTTCGATGCCGTCGAGGATGGACAGGGCTTCCTTGAGCCCGCTCTTCTGCTGGTGCGGCAAGTCGATTTGTGTCATGTCGCCGGTGATGATCATCTTGGTGTTCCAGCCCATTCTTGTGAGGAACATCCTGATTTGCTGCGGGGTGGTGTTCTGGGCTTCGTCGAGTATGACGACGGCGTCACTCAGCGTGCGCCCGCGCATGAAGGCCAGGGGAGCTATCTGCACGATGTGCTTGTCCATCATGTCCTGGAGCCTTACGGTGGGCAGCATGTCCTCCAGCGCGTCGTAAAGGGGTTGCAGGTAGGGGTCTATCTTGTCCTTCATGTCGCCCGGCAGGAACCCCAGCTTCTCGCCGGCTTCCACGGCCGGCCGGCTGAGGATGATTTTCTTGGCCGCCTTTTCTTTCAGGGCCCTCACGGCCAGGGCCACGCTCAGGTAGGTCTTGCCCGTCCCCGCCGGGCCTACGGCAAACACCATGTCGTTTTTCTCGAAGGCGTCGATGAGCTTTTGCTGGTTTTCGCTCCGGCTCTTGATGGGCCGGCCGGAAATGCTATACACCAGCACCCCCTTGGCCCCGTCGGCTTTGGTCTTGTTCCCCCGCACGATGTCGAGGATGTCCTCGTCGCTTATGGTGTTGTATTTCAACACGTGGCGGCGCATGGCTTCCAGGTCTCCTTCGGCCTTTGCCATGTCCTCCTCGTCGCCGATGATGCGGATGACATTGTCGCGCCCCATGATTCGGAGCTTGGGAAACAATGCTTTCACCACCTGCAGGTGGCTGTTGTTCACCCCGTAAAACACTACGGGGTCAATATCTTCGAGGACTATATGTTTCTCAATCAATGCTTGAAAATGTTTTGTTGCTTCATGAAGTCGGTGCAAAATTACTAAAAATCAATGAAACGGCATCGCCCGAAAGGATTTTTTTTATTACCTTTGCCGGGCAAAAGGAAATCGGAGATGAAGGTATCGAAACGCAATTTTGTCAAGGGCTTCTTCGCGGTGGTCGCCATTTTGGCGCTGGTGCGGCTTGTCTTTCCTGATGTGGCCAGGCCCGTTCCGCCCTCCGCTTCGTCTGCCGGCGGTGCCGGTGCGCCGGCTTCCGGCCAGGAGAAGGCCTCTTCCACGGGCGACACCCTTTCCATGCGTGGCCTGGCCCCGTCGCGGCCTGGCCTTTCGGGAGGTGCCGTCGCCGCTTTCCCCATGGGCCGCCGCCTTTTCTTCAACGCCGACGGCAGTCTGGTCCACCATCCCATCTACTCGGTGCACGATTTTGGCAAGACCTTCCCCGACCAGAACGATGTGCAATTGCAGTCGGCCATGTCGTGTGGCGTTTCTCCCATAGAAAACCGCGAGCAGGCCGAGCTGATGCGGGGGAAGCTGGTCTACGTGGGCAGCTGCCCCTATTTCTGCGTCGAGCAGCTGCGTTCAAGCATCCCCTATCTTGTGCCGCGTGCCGCCGTCTTGCTCCAGGACATCGGTCAGAGCTTCTTCGACAGCTTGCAGGTGAAGTCCATCCCCCTTCACAAAATCATCGTCACCAGTGTGATGCGGTCAAAGGACGACGTGGCCCACCTGCGTTCGCACAATGGCAACGCCACGCAAAACAGCTGCCACCTGTATGGCACCACATTTGACGT
>CAZVWX010000398.1:0-1738 GCA_964631105.1 uncultured Prevotella sp.
GGATGGACTGACGTGCCGCGCAAAGGATGGACTGACGTGCCGCGCAAAGGATGGACTGACGTGCCGCGCAAAGGATGGACTGACGTGCCGCGCAAAGGATGGACTGACGTGCCGCGCAAAGGATGGATAAAACCAAACCGCGCGGCGAATACAGCCCCGGCGGGACTCACTTCCTGCTTTGCCATTCACCGGCGCGATGGAGCCGGCGGGCGGCGGGAGACACATTTGCAACACGGTTGCACTTTTTTCTCATTACCTTTGCATCCGGAAAAGGAAGAATAAAAACGCAAACATATGAAACAGAAGATTGCTAGAATCATCATCACGGCCGTGCTCCTGCTGGCCGCCTGGCTCGTAAGCCGCAGCCTCGGCCTTTCGGTGCCGGTGCAGCTTTGCCTCTATCTCGTGCCCTACCTGCTCATCAGCTACGACGTGCTGGGCGAGGCCGCCGAGGGCATCTCCCACGGCGACCCCTTCAACGAGGACCTGCTCATGTCGGTGGCCACCATCGGCGCCCTGCTCATCGGCTTCGTGCCCGGGGCCGAGAGCCAGTTTCCCGAGGCCGTGTTCGTGATGCTGTTCTTCCAGGTGGGCGAGGTCTTCGAGGACTATGCCGAGGACCGGAGCCGCGGCTCCATAGCCCAGCTGATGGACATCCGTCCCGACACGGCCCACGTGGAGCGCGGCGGCGAGGTGGCCACGGTCAGCCCCGAGACGGTTGCCGTGGGCGACGTCATCGTGGTGAGGCCCGGCGAGAAGGTTCCCCTCGACGGGCGCGTGCTCACCGGCGAGTCGAGCCTGAACACCGTCGCCCTCACGGGCGAGAGCGTGCCCCGCGACGTGGCCCCCGGCACCGACGTGGCCTCGGGCTGCGTCAACCTCTCCGGTGTCATCCGGGTGAAGGTGGCCAAGAGTTTCGGCGAGTCCACCGCCTCCAAAATCATCGACCTGGTGGAGCACGCGGGCCAGAACAAGTCGAAGAGCGAGAACTTCATCCGCCGCTTCGCCCGCATCTACACGCCCATCGTGGTGTTTGCGGCCATCGCCCTGGCCATCATCCCCTCGCTCGTCACGGGGGCCTGGGCCACGTGGGTCTACCGGGCGCTGACCTTCCTGGTGGTGAGCTGCCCCTGCGCACTGGTCATTTCGGTGCCGCTGTCGTTCTTCGGCGGCATTGGCGGGGCCAGCCGCAAGGGCATCCTCATCAAGGGCGGCAACTATATGGACACGCTGGCCAAGGTGGGCACGGTGGTGTTCGACAAGACCGGCACGCTCACCAAGGGCGTCTTCGCCGTCGAGGCCGTGCATCCCGACCACATCGCCCCCACCGAGCTGCTCCATCTGGCGGCCCACGTGGAACGCTTCTCCACCCATCCCATTGCCGCCGCCCTGCGCCAGGCCTATCCCCAGGAGCACGACGACTGCACCATCGGGCAGGTGGAGGAGGTGGCCGGCGAGGGCGTGAAGGCCCGCGTCAACGGCCGCGAGGTGAGCGTGGGCAACGAGCGGCTGATGCGCAGCCTGGGCCTGCAGGTGCCCGCGTGCCGGAAGTGCCGCGACCTGGCGGGCACGGTGGTGCACGTGGCCGTCGGCGGCGAGTATGCGGGCCATGTGGTGATAGCCGACCAGGTGAAGGACGACGCCGCCGCGGCCATCGCCTCGCTGCGGCAGGAGGGCGTGGCACGCACGGTGATGCTCACGGGCGACCATGAGGACGTGGCGGCCCACGTGGCGCGGC
>CAZVWX010000399.1:0-1738 GCA_964631105.1 uncultured Prevotella sp.
CACGAGCCCGTACTTCTCGGCAAGGTCGGCCACGCCGCAGAAGGTGCCACCGTCGCTGATGGGGTTCTTGAAGAAGAACTGCACGCGGGGGTCGTCGATGGGCTTGTCGGCGCAGTCGATGACGCCTTGGAGCATGAGGTTGGCCTTTTCGAGCTGGTCGTAGAAGAAGAGGTAGTCGTGGGAGAACTCCACCACGCGCCCCTCCTTGTCGCCGCGGGCGAAGTCGGCCCTGAGCACGTTGAGCCCCGAGAACATCCAGCAGCGGCCGCTGCTCTGCTGGTCCATGATGGACTGCTGGGGCGTCTCCACGCTGAAGTGGGTGTCGAAGTCGGCCCGTGCGGCGTGGCTCCGCGCCAGGTCGTCGATGGCGTTGGCGGCGATGGCGTTGGCAAGGGCGCGCTCGGCGGCGCCGGCGGGCTGGGCGGCCTCCATCTGGCGGAGCATGGCGGGCGTGATGCCGCCCGCGGTCTGGGCGTGGAGCGTGGCCGTGGCGGCCAGGAGGGCCGCGAGAAGAATGGGTTTCTTGTTCATTGGAATGATTGGATTTCGAAGAATAAAGTCTGATTATGTTTGCAAAGATACGGTTTTTTTATTATTTTTGCAAAGTTATTCTGTTGACAATGCCGAAGAATCGCAATGGACAAGCATAATTTCAGCCTGCTGAAGGAAATCAGGACCCCCGCCGACCTGCGCCGGCTGGACGTGAGCCAGCTGCCCGAGGTGTGCCGCGAGCTGCGCCAGGACATCATCGACGAGGTGTCGGTGAACCCCGGCCACTTCGCCTCGTCGCTCGGCGTGGTGGAGCTCACCGTGGCCCTGCACTACGTCTTCAACACGCCCGACGACCGCATCGTGTGGGACGTGGGCCACCAGGCCTACGGCCACAAAATCCTCACCGGGCGCCGCGAGCAGTTTGCCACCAACCGGAAGCTGCACGGCATCAGGCCCTTCCCCTCGCCACTGGAGAGCGAATACGACACCTTCGCCTGCGGGCACGCCAGCAACAGCATCTCGGCGGCCCTAGGCATGGCCGTGGCCGCCAAGGACACGGGCCACGACGACCGCCACGTGGTGGCCGTCATCGGCGACGGGGCGATGAGCGGCGGACTGGCCTTCGAGGGGCTGAACAACGTGAGCTCGACGCCGAACAACATGCTCATCGTGCTCAACGACAACGACATGAGCATAGACCGCGCCGTGGGCGGCATGGAGAAATACCTGCTCAACCTCGACACCAACGCCACCTACAACCGCATCCGCTTCAAGGCCAGCCAGTGGCTCTTCGCCAAGGGATACCTGAACGACAACCGCCGCAAGGGCATCATCAGGCTGAACAACGCCCTGAAGTCGGCCATCAGCCACCAGCAGAACATCTTCGAGGGGATGAACATCAGATACTTCGGGCCCTTCGACGGACACGACGTGAAGGAGGTGGTGCGCATCCTGCGGCAAATCAAGGACATGAAGGGGCCGAAGCTGCTCCACCTGCACACCAAGAAGGGCAAGGGCTACGACCCCGCCGAGAAGGCGGCCACCATCTGGCACGCGCCGGGGCGCTTCGACGCCGAGACGGGCTTCCGCAAGGTGGAGGACACCGAGGGGAAGCCGCCGAAATACCAGACGGTGTTCGGCGAGACGCTCCTGGAGCTGGCGCGGACGAACAAGCGCATCGTGGGCGTGACGCCCGCCATGCCCACGGGCTGCTCGATGAACATAATGATGAAGGCGATGCCCGACC
>CAZVWX010000400.1:0-1686 GCA_964631105.1 uncultured Prevotella sp.
CGGTGTCGTAGGCGTAGGTGTCGCCGGCGTCGATTTCAACGATGTCGTGAATCAGGCACATGAGCATGACACGGGCAATGTCCACAGGCTCGTTGGAATATTCCCGGAGCAGGTAGGCCATGATCGCCATGTGCCAGGCGTGCTCGGCGTCATCCTCGCCATGGTGCTCATCAGGAAGCTCTTCGTCAGGCCGCGCGACCTGGAAGTGCGCCCCCTCACCGACGACGACAATACCTACATCGCCCAGTTTGCCGTGGTGAACCCCGCCATCGCGGGAAAGACCATCGCCGAGGTGGCGGGGATGACGCACCTGAAGTTCATCATCTCGCGCCTGTGGCGGGCCGGCAAGGTGATGGTGCCCATGGCGCAAACCGTGCTGCACCAGGGCGACAACGTGCTCGTGGTGACCACGCGCGACGACGAGGCCGAGATGGGGCTGCTCTTCGGGCGGCGCATCGCCAAGGACTACAACAAGGAGCAAATCGACTGGAACGCCATCGACGCCAACGTGGAGAGCCGCGTGCTCGTGGTGACGCGGAAGGCGCTGAACGGCAAGCGGCTCGGGCAGCTGCAGCTGCGGAAGACCTACGGGGTGAACGTGAGCCGCGTGCTCAGGGGCGACATCAAGCTGCTGGCCACCGACGACCTGCGGCTGCAATACGGCGACCGCGTGACGGTGGTGGGGCTGCGCGAGGCCGTGAACAACGTGGAACACTTCTTCGGCAACTCGGTGAACACGCTCAACGAGCCCAACATCGGGAGCATCTTCCTCGGCATCATCCTCGGACTGGCGGTGGGGGTCGTCCCCATCAGCATTCCTGGCATGGAGAGCTCCATCCGGCTCGGCATCGCCGGCGGCCCCATCATCATGGGCATCGTGGTGGGCGCGCTGGGTCCCAAGCTGCACTTCATCTCCTACACCACGCGCTCGGCGTCGCTCATGCTGCGCAAGCTGGGCCTGTCGCTCTATCTGGCCTGCCTGGGCCTCGACGCCGGACGCGACTTCTTCGCCACCGTGGTGCGCCCCGAGGGACTGGCCTGGGTGGGCATCGGGTTCCTCATCACCGTGGTGCCGGTGGTCGTGGTGGGCCTCGTCGCCCTGCGCACGCACCGCTACGACTTCGGCACCATCTGCGGCATCCTCTGCGGAAGCATGGCCAACCCGATGGCGCTGGGCTACGCCAGCGACACCGTCAAGGGCGACACGCCATCGGTGAGCTACGCGTCGGTGTATCCGCTCGGTATGTTCGTGCGCGTGGTCATCGCGCAAATGCTGATTATGTTCTTCGTCTAGTCCTCCAGTTCTTCGTCTAGTTCTCCAGCCGCAGGTCGTCCCCGGGCTCGGGAATCGCGCGGTTGGGATTCTCCTTCGCCCCGAGGGCAATGAGCTCGCGCCCCTTCTTCACCACACTCTGGTTGCCCGTGAGCAGCTTGTTGGCCGCCTCGCCATAGGCCTTGTCGGCCGCCGAGAGTCGCTCGCCGAGCGTGCGGTAGCGCTTGATGAAGTCGCCCAGCCGGTCGATGAGCTGCTCGGCCAGGGCGAACACCTTCTGCTGGTTCTCGGCCTGGCGGTTCTGCATCCACGCCACGTGAATCATGTGGAGAATGGCGATGAGGTTCTGCTCGCTCGTGACGAACACCTTCTTCTGGAAGGCCTCGCGCCAGAGCGAGTGGTCGTTGGCCAGG
>CAZVWX010000401.1:0-1683 GCA_964631105.1 uncultured Prevotella sp.
GTGTGCATCGGCGGCAACAGCGTGAGCGAGCACTTCCTGGCCAAGGCCAACAGCAACCGCTACATCGACGTGCTCGACGGCCCCGAGACGTGCAACTCGAACAACATGCTCAAGCTCTCGGAAATGCTCGCCGACCGCACCCACGACGCCAAATACGCCGACTTCTACGAGTACACCATGTACAACCACATCCTCTCCACCCAAGACCCGGCGACGGGGGGCTACGTCTACTTCACCACGCTCCGCCCGCAGGGCTACCGCATCTACTCGCAGGTGAACCAGGCCATGTGGTGCTGCGTGGGCACGGGCATGGAGAACCACAGCAAGTACGGCCACTTCGCCTACACCCACGACGGCGACTCGGTGCTCTACGTGAACCTCTTCACGGCCAGCCAGCTGGCCGCCGACAACTTCGCACTGACCCAGCAGACGAACTACCCCTTTGAGCCGAAGACGGAAATCACCATCGACAAGGCCGGGAAGTTCACCCTCGCCATCCGCCATCCCTGGTGGACGACCGACGGCTTCGAGGTGAGCGTGAACGGCGAGAAGCAGCCCGCCGACGTGCAGCAGGGCCAGGCCGGATGGGCCAAGGTGACCCGCGACTGGAAGGCGGGCGACAAGGTGACGGTGAGCCTGCCCATGACGCTGCGCTATGCCGAGTGCCCCAACTACACCGACTACATCGCCTTCGAATACGGCCCGGTGCTGCTCGGCGCACAGACCACGGCCATCGACCAGGCCGACGCCGACTCCACCGGCCTCGGTGTGGAGACGCTGCAAAACGAATATGCCGGAGCAGGGCGCATGGACCACGCACCGGGCAGCATGGCCTCCAGCAAGAGCCTGGCCGACGCCCCGCTGCTCATCGGCAGCCGCGACCAGGTGCTCAGCCGCATCGCCGTGGCCGACAGCACGCAGCTGCGCTTCACCATCGACGCCAGCCGCGAGGGGGCCGCCTCCTACAAGTGGAACAAGCTCACGCTGAAACCCTTCTACCAGATTCACCACGCACGCTACATGGCCTACTGGTACCAGCAGACGGCCGAGAACTTCGCCAGCAGCGACATGGCCGCCTCGGAGGCCGCACGCGCCGAGCTCGACGCACGCACGGTGGACTTCGTGGCCACGGGCGAGCAGCAGAGCGAGGCCGGGCACGAGTACGCCTACAGCGACGGCTCCAACTCGGGCTCCTACAACGGCGAGACCTACCGCGACGCCGAGCAGGGCGGGCACGTGCAGTTCTCGCTCTTCAACCTCACCCACGAGACCGACAGCCTCTCGGTGCTCTGCCGCTTCTCCACCGCCGACAAGGGGCGCAAGGCCTCGCTGCTGGTGGACGGCGTGAAGATTGCCGACATCACCATCCCCGCAACGGCCAAGGGGGCCTCGAACGGATTCTACAACGTGGAGTTCCCCATCCCCGACTCGCTGGCCACGAGCAACGGCGCGGCCAAGGAGAAGTTTGTGGTCACGCTCAACGCCGACGGCGGGACGCTCCTGCCCGGGCTCTACTATCTGCGACTGATGCGCCAATACGTGTCCAAGGACTACCGCTTCGTGGCCTCTGAGTGGGTGAGCGGCGACGCCGGGCGCGTCACCGCGGCCGACATCAGCTACGACGCCGGGGCCAACACCATCACCGTGAACAAGAGCGGACAGAACAACGTGTGCCTCATGCTC
>CAZVWX010000402.1:0-1679 GCA_964631105.1 uncultured Prevotella sp.
CCAGGTGGTCGCCGATGCCCTTGCGCAGGGCGTAGGCCAGCCGCTTGTCCACCGCCATGCCGCGCCATTCCTCGCGCGTGGCGGTTGCGGTGTGCGTCGGCCCGCCCGACACAGGGCGGGCTTTCCCAGCATCCTGCCGGGCCTTCACCTCCTGGGCCAGCTCCACGAGCCTCTCCTGGGGCGAGGGTTCCCCCGGTGCGCGGGCTGGCTTGCGGTTGAGCACCACGTCCTCGATGATGCCGCGCTCGTGGAGCGGAATGTTGTCGTAGTCCATCCTCGTGGCCGGGTTCACAATGCCGAAGTCCATGCCTTGGGCGATGGCGTGGTGGAGGAACACGGCGTGCATGGCCTCGCGGATGTGGTTGTTGCCCCGGAACGAGAACGACAGGTTGCTCACCCCGCCGCTCACGTGTGCCCCCGGCAGGTGGCTCCTGATCCACCCCGTGGCGCGGATGAAGTCGGCGGCATAGGCGTCGTGCTCCTCCATGCCCGTGGCGATGGAGAGGATGTTGGGGTCGAAGATGATGTCCTCGGGGTTCATGCCCACCTGCTGTGTCAGAATGCGGTAGGCCCGCCCGGCAATCTCTATCCGGCGCTCGTAGGAGGTGGCCTGTCCCTGCTCGTCGAAGCACATCACCACCACGGCGGCGCCATAGCGCATCACGTCGCGTGCGTGGTCCACGAACTCCCGTTCGCCGTTCTTCAGCGATATGGAGTTGACGATGCCCTTGCCCTGCAGGCATTGCAGGCCCGCGACAATCACGTCCCACTTCGACGAGTCCACCATCACCGGCACGCGTGCTATGTCGGGCTCGCCCGCAATCATGTTCAGGAAGTTCACCATCTCCGCCTTGGCGTCGAGCAGGGCGTCGTCCATGTTCACGTCGATGACACGTGCACCGTCGTCCACCTGCTTGCGTGCCACGGTCACGGCCTCGTCGTATTTCTTCTCCTTCACCAGGCGCAGGAACTTCCGGCTCCCCGCCACGTTGCACCGCTCGCCCACGTCGACGAATCCCGCCCCCGGCTCCACGTCGAGCAGCTCCAGGCCCGAGAGCCAGAGCCCGTGCGGGCGCGGGGCGGGCTTGTGGGGGGCCTTGCCCTCCACCAACGGCACGTATCGGGCAATGAACTCGTCGGTCGTGCCGCAGCATCCCCCGATGATGTTCACCAGTCCTGCGTCGACAAACTCGCCCATCTTCGGGGCCATGCTCTCCGGCGTCTCGTCGTAGAGCCCCATCGAGTTGGGCAGCCCCGCGTTGGGGTACACGCTGATGTAGTAAGGCGCCCTTGCGGCGAGTTGCTCCAGGAAAGGCTTCATCTGCGTGGCCCCGAACGAGCAGTTCAGTCCCACCGAGAAGATGGGGTAGGGGCTGATGCTGCCCGGGAAGGCAGGCACCGTCTGTCCGCTCAGCGTGCGTCCCGCCAGGTCGCTGATGGTCACGCTCACCATCAGCGGCACCTTGCGCCCCCGCTTCTCCATGGCGTGCAGGGTCGCGTCGATGGCCACCTTGCAGTTCAGCGTGTCGAAGACCGTCTCTATCAGGAAGGCGTCCACGCCGCCCTCCAGCAGCGCGTCGGCCTGCTCCTCGTAGGCGTCGTAGAGCTGCGTGTAGGTCAGGTCGCGCAGGGCCGGGTTGCTCACGTCGGGGCTCATGGAGCACGTGCGGTTGGTGGGC
>CAZVWX010000403.1:0-1672 GCA_964631105.1 uncultured Prevotella sp.
GCGAGGCGGCCTCGGGCGGCATCATGACCACGGGCAACTTCCCCGGACGGGCACGCAACATCGACGAGCTGCGCCAGGACATCGAGAAGGCCAAGTCGCTCATGGCCGGCACGTTCCGCCTGAACCTGCACGAGACCTACGGCGACTTCGGCGGGCAGCCCGTCGACCGCGACCAGGTGGAGCCCAAGCACTTCCAGTCGTGGATGGAGTGGGCCAAGGAGCAGGGGCTGAAGCTCGACTTCAACTCCACCTCGTTCTCGCACCCCAAGAGCGGCAACCTCTCGCTGGCCAACCCCGACAAGGGCATCCGCGACTTCTGGATTGAGCACACCAAGCGCTGCCGCCGCGTGGCCGACGCCATGGGCAAGTTCCAGGGCGACCCCTGCATCATGAACATCTGGGTGCATGACGGCTCGAAGGACTACACCGTGGAGCGCTACCGCTACCGCAAAATCTTCAAGGAAAGCCTCGACGACATCATGAGCGAGCAGCTGCCCGACATGAAGACCTGCCTGGAGGCCAAGCTCTTCGGCATCGGCCTGGAGGCCTTCACCGTGGGCTCGCACGACTTCGTGGCCGGCTACTGCGCCAAGAACAACATGATCTACACCCTCGACACGGGCCACTACGAGCCCACCGAGGACGTGTCCAACGCCGTCAGCTCGCTGCTGCTCTTCGTGCCCGAGCTCATGCTGCACGTGAGCCGCCCCATGCACTGGGACAGCGACCATGTGACGTGCTTCGACGACAACACGCGCAACCTCTTCGCCGAGCTCGTGCGCGCCGGACAGCTTGACCGCGCCCACATCGGACTGGACTACTTCGACGCGTCCATCGACCGCATCGGCGCCTACGTCATCGGCACGCGCGCCACGCAGAAAGCCCTGCTCGCCGCCTTCCTGGAGCCCCTCGACCGGCTGCGCCAGTATGAGGACGAGGGCAAGCTCTTCGAGCGGCTGGCCCTGCTCGAGGAGGAGAAGACGCTGCCCTTCGGCGCCGTCTACGACTACTACAACCTGAAAAACAACGTCCCCGTGGGCGAGGAGTACATCGCCGACATCGAGCAATACGAGCAGGACGTCACCTTCAAGCGCAAGTAAGCACGATGGACATCATCATCGGACTACTCATCATCGCCGTCGGCGCGTTCTGCCAGAGCAGCTCCTACGTCCCCATCAACAAGGTGAGGGACTGGAGCTGGGAGAGCTACTGGATTGTGCAGGGAGTCTTCGCCTGGCTCATCCTGCCCTTCCTGGGCGCACAGCTGGCCGTGCCGGCGGGCGAGTCGTTCTTCGGGCTGCTGGCCCAGGCTCCGTCGTTCAACATCTGGATGACCATCCTCTTCGGCGTGCTCTGGGGCGTGGGCGGCCTCACCTTCGGCCTCTCCATGCGCTATCTGGGCGTGGCCCTCGGCCAGTCGATAGCCCTGGGCACCTGCGCCGGACTGGGCACCATCATGGGCCCGGTGCTGCTCAATGCCTTCTTCCCCGAGCTCAACGCGCTGAGCAGCCTCACCTTTGCCGTCATCACCGGCGTGGTGGTCACGCTGCTGGGCATCGCCATCATCGGCGTGGCGGGCAAGATGAAGTCGGACGCGCTCAGCGAGGAGGAGAAGCGGCAGGCCGTGAAGGACTTCAACTTCCCCAAGGGCATCGCCATCGCCCTGCTCTCG
>CAZVWX010000404.1:0-1666 GCA_964631105.1 uncultured Prevotella sp.
TGCAGCATGCCGTGCACGTTGTGGCTGTCGCTGTAGCTCAGGCTGTTCGACTGCTGCGAGTTCACCACCAGGCTGTCCTCAGCCATCTGCTCCAGCGATGCGTCGGCCAGGGCGTCGCTGACGTAGAGGTAGGGGTCGTCGTTGAACGACGCCGACCGGCTCTGGCCGCGGCTGTCGCTCGACGACCAGGTGAACGAGGGGCGGAACATGATGTTCGTCATCGTGTCGGGCTGCCACTCCAGGCGCCCCTGTCCGTTCCAGCTGTTGCCGCGCCCGTAGTTCTGGCCCGTGTTGTTCGTGAACGACCCGCTGCGGCTCACGAAGTTCTCCGATGCCGTGCGGCTCCACGCGTCGCTGTTGTTGTGGTTCCACCTCACGCTGCCGTCCAGCTTCAGCTTGTCCTTCTTCTCGTAGTTGTAGTTCAGCCCGAGCATCTTCGTGGCGTTCAGCCCCTGCCGGCCCCCGCCGAAGCGGCCCCCGCGGCCGCCGCCGAAGCCCATGTCGTTCACGTTGTTCGCGTTGGCGAAGGCCATGAAGCGGTTGTTGCCGCCCATGTAGGCCCCCATGCTGCGGAAGGCGTAGCGGCTGTGCGTGCCCAGCGAGGCGTCCACGTTGGCGAACATGCCCTTGTTCATGCCCGGCTTCGTGGTGAAGTCGAGCACCGTCGTCTCGTTGCCGTCGTCGATGCCCGTCACGCGCGCCAGGTCGCTCTTCTCGTCATACGCCTTGATGTTGGCCACGATGCTCGTGGGCAGGTTCTTCAGGGCCGTCTTCGTGTCGCCGGTCATGAACTCCTTGCCGTCCACCTTGATCTTCTTCACCTCCTTGCCGTTGATGGTCACCGTGCCGTCGTCGCTCACCTCAGCCCCCGGCAGGCGCCTCACCAGCTCCTCGATCACCGAGCCCTCCGGCGTGCGGTAGGCAGCCGAGTTGTACACGAAGGTGTCCTCCTTCACCACCACCTTCGCCGCCATCGCCGTCACCTTCGCCTCCTTCAGCATGATGGCGTCCGACCCCAGCACAATCTTCCCCATCGCCAGGTTCTTGTCCTCGCTCATCACGATGCGCTTCACCTGCGTGGTGTAGCCCACGCTCGACAGCCGCAGCAGGTACTTCCCGTTGGCGGGCGCGGTGATGCTGAAGAGCCCCTTCTCGTTCGAGATGGCCCCCGCCACATACGAGCTGTCGCTCTTGAGCAGTTGCACCGTCACCTGCTCCACGGGCTCCTTCGTGTCGCGGTCGGTGATTTGTCCTGTTACCAGCCGGTCCTGGGCCGACGCCGCGAGCGAGGCCAGCAGGCACGCCGCCAGGAGGAATAAATTTCTCATACGTCTGTTTTTGATTTGCATTTGTCTTTTTAGACGCATCCGTCCGCCCGTGGTTTAATCCGGCAGGAAGAAAAAGTGGAAACGCCACGCCCCGGCGGGGCCATCCATGCACGCCGCATCCACGCACGGCGCAGCGGTTGTCCACGGCAGGGGCCGCGCCTTGTGCCGGCCCGCAACGTTGGAACAACGTTTTGAATGCCCGAACACGACACCGACGGATGATGCATCCGGTGGTACGCGGCGGGCAGACATACGCCATGGGTGGCGTGCTTCTCCTTTTTTGAAGAAAAACACAGATGTACATCTTGCGCCATGGAGCGGGAATGCGGCCTCGGGGC
>CAZVWX010000405.1:0-1666 GCA_964631105.1 uncultured Prevotella sp.
TTCATCACGCCGTCGTGAATCTTGCTGTCCGAGAGCTCCAGATACTGGATTTGTCCGCCCGGCTCATGCTTGCCCGGCAGGTCGTTGTTCACCACGGGCTCGTTGCGGTAGAGCGTGCGCGGGTACTGGTTGACGTCGCAGTTGCGGAACACCAGCGAGTCCATCGGGGCGTAGACCTTCTGGAAGTAGATGATCTGTCCGGACGAGGCGTCGCGGCCGGCACGATAGCGCAGGCCGATGTTCTCGAAGAAGAGCGAGAACTTGTTGCCGTCTTCTAGGGCGGAGCCGTAAACCTCGATGATGAGCTGCGGCACCTTTTCGATGTCCTTCTGCTTGCTGCAGATGACCACCTTGCCGTCGGTGGCGGTGACGGTGACGCGCCCAATGTTGATGACGGTGTTGTTGTCGCCGTCCACGATGATGGAGTCGACGGAGCCTGGTGTGCCCTCCAGGGCTGCAATGGCATTGACGAACCCGTTCTTGTCACTCACATGCTGTGTCCAGTCGGCTTTCGCCGTGAACGGCATGAGTGCCATGAGCGCCAGTGCCAATAAGCAATAGGTAAGCTTTTTCATAGGCTTTTGGTTTGTTTTAGATGATAATGTTTCTGTGTTTTGTTTTGGTATGATGTGCAAATTTACTCTTTTCCACGCAATTGCAAGGTGGAATTCTGTTCACAAAAGGTGGAATCTCGTTTCAAACAGGGCGAATCGGGCCTTGTTTGCACAGGAGAAGGTGTTGGTTTTGTCGGAAGAGTTCTTCTCAATCTACTTTTTTCCATGCTTTTGCTTTCTTGGCTTTTGAAATAGTTGTACCTTTGCACAGGAAATAATTAGAAAACATATGGAAGAAAACAAGCAACCCTGCTTTCGGGAAATCTTCGAAAGCCATTATACGTGGATTGAAGGCTACATGCGCAACGTGCGCCGCTATGCCTCGCGCCTGGCCATGATAGCCCCCGCCACCTCGCGCCAGTGGAACTATCGTGAGCTGAACGGCGAGGTGAACCGGCTGGCCAACGCCCTGCAAGCCGACGGCTTCGGCAAGGGCGACGTGCTGATGGTGCAACTGTCCAACTGTCCGGAGTTCGCGTTTGCCTACGTGGCCGCGCAGAAGGTGCACGGCGTGTTCAGTCCGGTGAGCTTCCGGCTGAGCCCGGGCGAGCTGGCCATGAACCTGCTGGACTCGAAGCCCATGGTGCTGGTGTTCGACTCGAAGTGCAAGCCCGGGGTGCTCGCCGCGGTGAAGAAGGCGGGCTTCGCCCCCAAGCGCCTTGTCGTGACCGACGGCGAGAGCGACGCCGAGGTGTTCTCCTACAACGACTATGTGAAGGAGTTCTCGTCCAGCGAGCCCATCACGGACACACCTTATAATATATACGACGAGACCACGCGCCTCTACACCTCCGGCACGACGGGCCGCCCCAAGGGCGTGCCGCTGACCAGCATCAACGAGGTGCTCTCGGCCCACGACATCATGATTCACTTCCCCATGAGCTACAAGGACACCACCATGAACACCACGCCGTGGTTTCACCGGGGCGGCCTGCACTGCGGAGGCCCCTGCCCGACGCTTTATGCCGGCGGCGCGATGGTGGTGATGGGCAAGTTCGAGGCCGACAGGGCCTTGCGCTACATCTCGAAATACAAGATAACGTTTCTCGTCG
>CAZVWX010000406.1:0-1661 GCA_964631105.1 uncultured Prevotella sp.
TAATGAGTTGTTTCCTTGCTTGCATTCATGCGCCGCCAGGCCTTTAAGCCGCCGGGTGCACAAATCGGATGCAAAATTACTCATTTTTCATCGAAGGGCAAAACATTTGGAGTTATTTTTCTTCCCTCGCACATTTATTTCATGTTTTTTGCGTGCTTTTGAAAGAAAAACCCGATATTTGCAATGCCTTTGGAATCCTGTCAACCAAAATGCAACACACCATCAACCCCACGCCCGTTCCTTCGGGCCAGATAGAGACTCATCCCTTCGCGCCGTGGCTGCCCCCCGGCGCCCGCCTGCTCATGCTCGGCACGTTTCCTCCCTCGCCCAGGCGATGGTGCATGGACTGGTATTATCCGAACTTCCAGAACGACATGTGGCGCATCATGGGGCTGGTGTTCTTCCATGACCGCGACCACTTTGTCGACACCGCCCGCAAGACTTACCGCCTGGAAGCCCTCAAAGCCTTCCTTCGCGAGAAGGGCATCGCCATCTTCGACACCGCACTGCGCATCCGCCGCACGAAAGGCACGGCCAGCGACAAGGACCTGGAAATCGTGGAACCCGCCGACCTCGACGCCATGTTCCGCGCCCTGCCCCAGTGCCGGGGCGTCGTGACAGCAGGCCAACTGGCCACAAGCGTCTTCACACGCCACTACGGCATCAGCACGAAGGGGCTGAAGATGGGCCAGCACACCGACTTCCTCTTCGAAGGAAGGCGGCTCAGCCTCTACCGCATGCCCAGTTCGAGCAGGGCTTATCCCATGCCGGCCGAGCAGAAAGCAACCTATTATAAACAAATGTTCGACGAAATCCTATGACTAAAGACAACGACATCACCATCATCGGCATTGCCGGTGGCACCGGAAGCGGCAAGACAACCGTGGTGAAGAAAATCGTGGCGGCACTGCCACCGCACTATGTTGCCGTGGTGCCGCTCGACAGCTACTACAACGACACCACCGGCATGACCGACGAGGAACGCCACGCCATCAACTTCGACCATCCCGACGCCTTCGACTGGAAGCTGCTCATCAAGCAGGTGAACGAGCTCCGCAACGGCCAGCCCGTCGAGCAGCCCACCTACAGCTACCTGCTCTGCAACCGTCTGCCCGAAACCATCCACGTGGAGCCGAAGCCCGTCATCATCATCGAGGGCATCATGACGCTGCTGAACAAGAGGCTCCGCGACATGATGGACTTGAAAATCTTCGTCGACTGCGACAGCGACGAACGGCTCATCCGCAACATCCAGCGCGACACCATCGACCGGGGGCGGACGGTCTCCATGGTGGTCGACCGGTACCTGAAGGTGCTCAAGCCGATGCACGAGCAGTTCATCGAGCCTACCAAACGCTACGCCGACCTCATCATCCCCCAAGGGGGCGAGAATGCCAAGGGCGTCGGCATCCTCTGCAAATACATCGAAGGGCTGGTGCACCAAGGCTAGCAGGCCGGAGCGGAGGGGAAGATTACTTCACAAACTTCAAGCGAAGGCTGTTCAAGATGACCGACACCGAGGAGAAGGCCATCAGCGCACTGGCCCACGTGGGCGTAATCTGGAAGTCGATGCCGAAGAGATAGAGCACGCCGGCGGCCAGGGGAATGCACACCAGGTTGTAGATGAACGCCCAGAACAGGTTCTCCCATATCATCTTCAC
>CAZVWX010000407.1:0-1660 GCA_964631105.1 uncultured Prevotella sp.
TGTGGCCTCGGTGAAGAAGCCCTCCTCGCCCAGCGAGCCATAGACCTCGTCGGTGGACACCTGGTGGAAGCGCTTGCCGGCCTTGAAGGTGGGGTAGCCGTCGGCGCCCTTCCCCGTGGCCCAGGCCTGGCGCGCGGCGTCCATCAAGTTCTGCGTGCCCAGGATGTTGACCGAGAGGAAGAGCTGCGGGTCCTCGATGGAACGGTCCACATGGCCCTCGGCGGCGAAGTTCACCACATAGTCGATGTCGTTCTCGGCAAAGAGCCGGTCGGCGAGCTTGCGGTCGCGTATGTCGCCCTTCACGAAGAAGCACCTCCTGTCGTCGATGTCGTCCTTGATGGTGCCCAGGTTGCCCGCATAGGTCAGGGCGTCGAGCACAATCACCTTGACGTCCCCGCCTGCATACTTCTCGTCGAGCAAGTATTTCACATAGTTGGCGCCAATGAAGCCGGCCGCCCCCGTAACGAGATAAGTTTTCATCTTCTTTCTGCTTTTATGTTATGATGTTTGTTTCCTTTCCATGCCGACGGGCGGTTCGGGCAGGTGGAAGCGGCGGCGCACAAACTCAGCGATGAAGGCCTCGGTGCCCTCGATGCCGAGCGCTGACGAGTTCACGCACAGGTCGTAGCTCTCGCTGTGGCCCCACTTCTTGCCCGTATAGAAATTGTAATAGGAGGCGCGCTGCGCCTCTTTGTCGCGGATGTACTTCCGCGCCTGCGCCCGGGTGAGGCCGTGGCGCTTGCACACGCGCTGTATGCGCTGGTCGATGCGAGCCGTGACGAAGATGTTCACCACGTTGTCCAGGTCGCGCAGCACGTAGTCGGCCGTGCGCCCCACAAACACGCAGCTGCCCTTGGCGGCGGCCTGGCGTATGGCGTCGCTCTGGAACTTGTAGAGCCCCTCCTGCGAGAAGGTGTTGTCGTAGAAGTTGTGCTCACCCACCAGCGGGGTGCTGAAGTGGAAGAGGCTCTTCAGGAAGCCGCGCCGCTCGTCGTTCTGCTCGAAGAACTTCTCGCTGAAGCCGCTCGCCTTGGCGGCCAGGTTGAGCAGTTCCTTGTCGTAGAAGTCGCAGCCGAACACCTCGGCCAGGCGCTTGGCGATGACGCGGCCGCCCGACCCCACCTGGCGGCCCATGTTGATGATGATGCTATCCATGGACGATTTGCTTTTTGAATTTGCGCATATATATGGTCATCACCACAAAGGCGATGGCAGCCGAGAGGAAGTCGCTCGCGGGTATGGCGTACCACACGCCGTTGAGGCTGAAAGCCAAGGGCAGCAGGGCCAGCAGGGGGATGAGCAGGATGAGCTGGCGCGAGAGCGAGAGGAAGATGCTCACGCTCACCTTGCCGATGCACTGGAAGAAATTGGTCACCACCATCTGGAAGCCGATGACGGGGAAGACGAGCAGGTTGAACCGGATGGCCACCACCGACTGGCGGATGAGCTCGGCGTCGGTGGTGAACAGGCGGGCTATGGCGGCGGGGAAGAGCATGGCCACGAGCCAGCCGGCGGTCATGATGCACGTGGCCGCCACGATGGCGATGTTGAGCACCCGCAGTAGCCGGTCTATCTTCTGCGCCCCGAAATTGTAGCCCGCTATGGGCTGCATGCCCTGGTTCAGGCCCATGACGAACATGGCGAACACGGTGCCCACGGC
>CAZVWX010000408.1:0-1642 GCA_964631105.1 uncultured Prevotella sp.
ATGGCGTTGAGGTCGTAGAAGAAGGCCAGGTCGCCAATGAAGAGGAAATACAGCTTGTCGGGATGCATGAGCGAAGCCCCGATGGCCGCCGACACGCATCCGTCGATGCCGAATCCTCCGGCGTTCACATAGCCCGGGATGGAGCTGTCGATGGGGAACATGTCCCAGCAGCGGGTGGAGTTCAGGATGGCGAAGTGGGCCACGCTTCCCGCCGGCAACTTGCCGGCCAGCGTCTTGGCCACCCACGCGTTCGACAAGGGTAGGTCGGCGGGGACACGCTTGCGCAACTCGTCGCACAAGCGCAGGTAGCTGTCGCGCAGCTCCGTCTTTGCCGCCGCCACCGTTTCCCGCCCGGCATAATGGCCGAAGAAGAAGTCCTCCGACATTTCGAACACGGCGTCGGTGTTGGCAAACACGCTTCTCACCTCGCCGTCACGGCTCACGCGCCACGTATGCCGGCACCGGCTGGCCACGGAGATGACAGGATAGGCAGCCGACACCTCGCCGATGAAGACGAGCAAATCGAAGTCAATGGGATGGGGCAGGTATTCCTGCTGCCCCACGAGGGCCGGCTCCACCCGGTAGCGGCCATGATAGTTGCTGGTGTGGTCGCAGAACACCACCCCGTTCCACCGGGCGCAGAAGCGGTCGATGAGGGCCGTCTCCCTCTCCGACATCACGGCATGCGTCCCCACGAAGACACCCACGCTGCCGGCCTCCATCTCTGGCAGGGCGCTCTCGGCATCGTAATACCTGATGACCCTGCAAGCCGGCAGCTCCTTCACCGAATAGTCCTTGGAGTACTGTGTCTCCATATTCAGCAGCACAGGCCCGCCGCCATGCCGCCGCAGGCTCATCACCGCCTGATTGGCCTTCACCACCGCCTCCTGCTCGTCGTCGTAGTCCTTCACCGTGCGCAGTGTCGTGCTGAACACGGCCACATCGTGCTGCACCTGCGTGCGGTCGATCATCTGCGGCGAATAGCTGCCGATGCGCCCCGTGGGCTGCGAGGCCGTGATGGCCAGGATGGGCAGCTTGCGGTAGAAGGCCTCGGTCATGCCGGGCAGATAGTTGCGCGACGCCGTGGCGCCGGTGCAGCTGAGCAAGACGGGCTCGCCGGTCTCGGCCGCCATGCCGCAGGCCATGTAGGCCGCAGACCGCTCGTCGGCCGCCGAATACATCCCAAACCAGGAATCCTGCTGCATGCTGGCCACCATGGGCACATTGGTGGAGCCCGGCGAGGCCACCACGCGCCGGATGTGGTTTGCCTTGAGCAGATAGAGCACAATCTGGGCGTTCCGATCGGCGGTGTAATACGTATGCGTGGTATCTTGTTTGTTGTCGGTTCTCATCATCAAAAAGAATTTAGAAAGTATAGTTGATGTCATCGTAGGTGACGGTGCCGGCGCCCCCGGTGGCGTAGACGATGTCGCCCACCACGGCCCTTCCCGCGTCGCTGACCAGCATCAGGGCGATGTTGGCAATCTCCTGCGGCATGACATAGCGGCCTATGGGCACCTTGGGATGGCTGATGTCGGAGGCGTCGGGCAGCAGCATGGGCGTTGCCGTAGGCCCCGGAGCCACGCCGTTCACCGTGATGCCATAGGGCGCGAAGGCCTTGGCCAGCCCCATGGTGAGCCCC
>CAZVWX010000409.1:0-1638 GCA_964631105.1 uncultured Prevotella sp.
CAAGAAGGCCGTTCTTCAAATCGATGGGAGAATAGTTGACAATGCAAGTCGGCTTCGCATGGTGGAGAGCAACGGCATACCTTCTGCACGGCCACCCTTTTCTTGCGTTCAGCGAACGCCCACACGTGTCAGCCGGCATGTGGAAAACAAAAAGCAAGCGGGAACCGGCACACGTCCGGCTCCCGCTGATTTCCATGGATGCTGGCAAGAATACGGCGGAACGCACCCGCCGCATCCGCGCCGTTACTTCTTCTCGGGCTGGCCCTTCTTCGCGGCGGCGGAGTCCTTCTTGGCCTTCTCGTCGAAGAACTTCTGGGCTTTGGAGTCGCCCACATAGTCGGAGGCGTCGGCACTCTCCTTCACCTTGGAAGCGTTCTGCAGCATGGGAGTGAAGGCCGTGACCGATTCGGAGACATCGCTGCCGCTGCCCACGAGGCCGTATTGCACCTCGGCATTCTTGTAGACCCAGAAGAGGAAGTCGACGCCGTCCTTGTCCTTGGCCGGCACGGTGCGTGCCTCGTCCTTGTCGAAGTTGGCCATCATGTAGTCGTAGAGGGCTCCCTTGCCGCCCTTGTGCTCGATGGTGATGTTGTAGGGCACGAGGTTGGCCGACTTCACCGACACCATCATCTGCTTCCCCTTCAGGGTGAACATGGTGAGCTCGACGCCCTTGCCGTTCTCGCGGCTTGCGAACTGCTCCACGGAGTCGGCGTAGGCCCACTTCTCATAGTCGAAGGGCTTGCCCAGCGTGAAGCCGAAGAAGGAGACGGCCTTCTCGGTGTTTTCCACTTGTTCCGACTTGGCACCGAGCACGCGGCCCTGGTCGTCGGTCTTGGGGCCGCAAGCCACGAGCATGAGCCCGGCAACGGCCATCAAAAGAATTTTCTTCATATATTACTTCTAGTTTTCAATTGGTTTGTCGGTTCAAATATAAAGATTATTCGCCGAACGGCCAAATTTATTAAGATAAGTTAAGGATTAGTAGACCCTTGGCCCGAAGATGGCGGTGCCCACGCGCACGAGGTTGCTGCCATGCTGCACGGCGATGTGGTAGTCGTGGCTCATGCCCCACGAGCGCACGCTGAAGGCGTCGTCGGAGGCGAAATAGCGCGACTTGAACTCGTCGAAGAGCTGCGCCGCGGTGTCAAACTCACGTGCTATCTGCTGCGCGTCGTCCACGTTGGACGCCATCATCATCAGTCCGCAAATCTGCACGTGGGCGAGCTGGCGCCACTCCCCCTCATCGAGCAGCTGGCGGCACGCGTCGGGCGAAAGGCCGTACTTGGTGGCCTCCTCGGCGATGTGGAGCTCGAGCAGCACCTTGATGACGCGGTCGTGGCGGGCGGCCTGCTTCTCTATCTCGCGCATGAGCTTCATGCTGTCGCAAGCCTCGATCATGGCGATGTAGGGGGCGATGTATTTCACCTTATTGGTCTGGAGGTGGCCGATGAAGTGCCACTGGATGTCGCTGGGCAGGAGCGGAGCCTTGCGGGCCAGCTCCTGCTCGTGGCTCTCGCCGAAAACGCGCTGCCCCTCGCCATAGGCCGCCCGGATGTAGTCCTCGGGATGGAACTTGCTCACCGCGCAGAGGGCGACGCCCCGGGGCAGGCTGTCGAGCACGGCGTGCAGGTTGCTAGC
>CAZVWX010000410.1:0-1633 GCA_964631105.1 uncultured Prevotella sp.
GTTCAGATAGAGTCTCACCGTGTCGGCATAGAGCAGGGTCTGGCGGTAGTGTCCGCTGACATTGCTGAAGTAAGCGCTGTCGGCATAGCGGGCGGCCTGCTGCAGGTCGGCGGTTCTTTGGGCCGCCGACACCACCACGGGAGCGTTCTGGCGGGCCGAAGCCCATCCGGCCGACAGCAGGACGAGCGCCGCCGTCACCACCCGCGCGGCCGCACGGCCCGGGGCGGCGGGGCGCCGGCCGTAGGGAAGGGTGAACGCGATGCGCGTGCCCTGCCCCTCCCGGCTCTCGGCCTTGATGGAGCAGACCTTGAAAAGCGTGCTCACCTTCTTGTATTTTTCCATGATGCCCTTGCAGTTGAGCAGTCCGAAGCCGTGCCCGCCCGTATAGGTGCGGTCGAAGAGGTGGTCCACCTGCTCCTGCGTCATGCCCTGGCCGGTGTCGGCAATGAGGATTTCCACGCTGTCGGCGCCCTTCCGGGCCTCCACGGTCACCGTTCCGCCCGCGGGAGTGAACTTCCGGGCATTGTCGGCAATGGTGTTGAGCATGAACAGGGTGAGCGTCCGGTCGGCCTTCACCACGGCGTCGGTGTCACGGACGATGAGCTCCACGCCCTTGAGCCGGAAGCTCATGCGCCCCCGCCTCACCACATCGAACAAGTCGCCGAGGGGGAAGCTCTCGACGTGGAGGCTCAGCTCGCCCTGCCTCATCTGTATCCACTGGGTGAGCACGTGGTTGTAGCGGTTGATGTTGTCGGTCAGCTCGCCGATATACGCAATGCGCTCACGCCTCACCCGCTCGGAACCGTCCCCCCGGGCCAGCCGGTCCACCTCGTTCATCATCCGGTCGATGAAGGGCATGATGCTGTTCACGAGCTGCATCTTGGCACGCTGCTCCAGGTTGCGGCGCTTGTTGTCGCGCAGGTGGAGGCGCTCCAGGCTGGTGGCCTCGACTATCTCGCCGAGGGCTTCCTCGCGGTTCTGCCGGTCGGCGCGGTTCTGCCGTTCCCACTCCTCCAGGGGCTTCAGCAGCCGTTCCACCGAGGAATGCCTGTCCTTGCGCCGGCGCAGATAGTCGAAGAGGAACAGCAGGGCCACCACCACGACGATCATGGCCACGACGGCGCCAATCATCAGGTTGAGCTGCTCCGAACTGCGGTCGAGCTGCTCGGCCCTCGCCTCCAGCTGCCGGTCCTGGCGCGTCTGCTCCTGCAAGTCGAGGTAGATGTTGCGGTTGTAGTCGCTCCCGGGTTTGTCGTCGATGGCGGAATAGACCAGCGAGAGCTGCTCGCGGATGGAAGCCACGAGGTCGGGCGCCGCCTCGATGGCCCGGTTGCGGTTCAGGGCTTCCTCCAGGCAGCCGGCCGCCGACCGGTAGTCGCCAAGCTCCCAGTAGCACTGGGCCAGCGTGCGGTAGGCGCCGGCAATCTGGTAGACGTCGCCGAAGGAGATGAACATTTCGAGGGAGCGCTGGGCCAGGTTGCCGGCAAGCAGGCTGTCGGGCATCATGTCGGCGTCGAGGAACTTGATGGCGGGCTGGTTGTCGCGCACGAGCTGCTCCCTGACCCGCGGCCGCTGCAAGTGCTCGCTCATGGCCTGCAATGAATTGGCCGCCCAGTAGGGATACTTCACGGCT
>CAZVWX010000411.1:0-1626 GCA_964631105.1 uncultured Prevotella sp.
TTTCATTCTCTAAAGAGCAGTTCGATTCTGCTAGGGACTACACAGGAATAAAGAAAATATCAAAGATGGCAAACCACAAATCATCGTTAAAGAGAATCCGTCAGGACAAGGAAAAGGCTTTGCACAACAAGTATTATGCAAAGACCATGCGCAATGCCGTGCGCAAGCTGCGTGGCATTACCGACAAGGAGGAGGCCGTGAAGCTCTATCCTTCAGTTCAGAAACTTTTGGACAAGTTGGCCAAGAACAACATCATTCACGCCAACAAGGCCGCCAACCTGAAGGCCAGTCTGACCCGCCAGATCAACAAGCTGGGCTGACCCCATCAAGCATAAGCCAAGCGCGAGGGCTGCAACGGACACCGTTCCATTGCAGCCCTCGCGCCGTTTCCGGCCCCGGGGCTTCTCCGCCCCCGGACGCGTGCCCGCTCAGTCGCCGCCGAGCAGCAGGTCCAGATAGGTGGCGATGGCCCTCCGGATTTCGTCTATCCTGATGAACTCATTGGCCGAATGGCTCCTTTCCGACTCCCCCGGCCCGAGCTTGAACGACGGGAACGGCATCAGGGCCTGGTCGCTGAGCGTCGGCGAGCCGAACGGCGTCATGCCCAGCGCCCGGCACCGCTCTATCAGCGGGTGGTGCGGGTCTATCCTCGACGACTTCAGCCGGAACGAATGGGCGTGGCACTCGCTCTTCACGTGGGCGGCGATGAAGTCGAACACCTCCTCGTTGTCGTAGAACTCGTTTGTCCGCACGTCTATCAGCCCCTTGCACACATCGGGAACCACGTTGTGCTGCGTGCCAGCGTGCAGCACGGTGAGCGTCATCTTCGTCGGGCCGAGAAACTCGCTCACGCGCTTGAACCTGTAGTCGCGAATCCATCTCACGTCGTCAATCATCTCGTAGATGGCGTTCACCCCCTCGTTGCGTGCCGCGTGCCCGCTCTTTCCGTGCGCCACGATGTCAACCACCATCAGCCCCTTCTCGGCCACGGCCGGCTGCATTCCCGTGGGCTCGCCCACAATGGCCAGGTCGACCTTCGGCAGCAGGGGCAGCACGCGGCTGACGCCCCCGCTCCCCGACACCTCCTCCTCGGCCGAGGCCAGGTAGACCGTGTTGTGCCGCCGCGGCTTCTTGGCCAGTTCCCTGAACACTTGCAGCAGCGACACCAGTCCGCCGCCGCAGTCGTTGCTGCCCAGTCCGTAGAGCGTCCCGTCCTCGATGTCGGGGCTGAAGGGGTCGCGCGTCCACGTCGCCACCGGCTTCACGGTGTCCAGGTGGGCGTTCAGCAGCAGCGTGGGCTTGCCCCCGTCGAAGTCGTCGGAGCACGCCCACACGTTGTTGCCTTCCCGCCGGGGCCTCAACCCCAGCCTTTCCAGTTCCGCCTGCATGATGTCGGCCGCCTCCTTCTCGTCGCGGCTCACCGACGGAGCGGCAATGAGGCGGCGCAGCAGCCTCACCCCATCGCCCACATATTCCTCTATGTCCATTTCGTTGGCAAAGGTAGTGCAAACCGAAGACAATACAAAATAAGCTTGCTTATTTTTATTGTTGAGGTGCAGCCTACCTTATGAAAAGGTAGTGCAAACCGAAGACAATACAAAATAAGCTTGCTTATTTTTATTGTTG
>CAZVWX010000412.1:0-1581 GCA_964631105.1 uncultured Prevotella sp.
GTTTCGAAGAACGGCCTTCTTCGGTCCGAAGAACGGCCTTCCTGGCCTCGAAGAACGGCCTTCTTCGATGCCAAGAAGGCCGCTTGCACATTGCAAGAAGGCCGTTCTTCGAATCGATGGGAGAATAGTTGACAATGGAAGCCGGCTGCCCATGATGTTTGTCAAGGCCGTCGCCCGCGTCCGGCAAGCGGTTTTCTTGAGCGGGTCCCGGCTCAGCGCGGCGCGTCGGGCGGCATGTGGCGCCGGGCGGGCCGCTAGACCACGATGCGCGTCTTGTGATAGTTGTCGCGGAAGGCCGAGGGGCTGCATCCCTTCCGCTTGCGGAAGATGCGGTTGAAGTTGCTCAGGTTGTTGAATCCGCACTCGAAGCAAATCTCGCTCACGTTCATCATCGTGTCGACGAGCAGGCGCGAGGCGTGGCCCAGGCGTATGTCGATGATGTACTCGCTCAGCGTGCGGCCCGTGTGGAGCTTGAAGAAGCGGCTGAAGCCGCTCGGGCTCATCCCCGCGATGGCCGCCAGTGCGGGCAGGGGCAGCTCGTTCATGTAGTTGCGTGCGATGTACTCCTTCACCTTCGACACGCGGCGGCTGTCGTCGTCGTCGGCCACCTTGGCGTAGCTCGACGTGGCGAGGGTGCGCGCGCCGTCGCACTTGGACAGCTCGTAGAGGATGGAGAGGAACTGCATGACGGCGTAGAAGCCGTCCTTGACGGAGCTGAGCGTGTCGAGCTTGGCGTAGACGCCCATGATGGCGTCCAGGGGGAAGGCCAGACCCTTGCGGGCCTCCCTCATCATGCGCGTGATGCTGGCGAAGGGGTTTCGGCCGAAGAGGGTGTTGTCGGCCAGGCTGAAGTCGAACTGCACGGTAATCTCGCGGATGTCGGCGCTCGTGCACTGGTATTGCTCCCAGACGTGCTCCAGGGTGGGCGAGGCGATGAGGCAGAGGTCGTAGTCGCCTATCACCTCCTGCGAGTCGCCCACGATGCGGCGCACGCCCGGCGCGTGCTCCACATAGTTCAGCTCGAACACCTCGTGGCTGTGCAGGGGATAGGTGAACTCCTTCTTGTGCCTGTCGGCAATGTAGAGCACGTCCCTGCCCATCAGGGGCGTTATCTCGTGAATCACTCTGCGCTCCTCGCCCATGCGCCAGCCTCCCTATCTGAGTTGCAGCTCCTTGAGGATGGCCGCCATCTTCTCCTTGGTGTTGATGGTGGTGGGCACGAGGGGCAGGCGGAGCACGTTCTCGATGAAGCCCATGTCGTTGAGCAGGGCCTTGCAGCCGGCGGGGTTGCCGTCGACGAAGAGCAGGCTGTAGAGCTCGGTGAACATGTGGTGGATTTTCCGCGCGGGCTCGTACTCGCCGCGGAACTCCAGGCGCAGCATGCGGCTGAACTGCTTGGGCAGGGCGTTGCCGATGACGGAGATGACGCCGGCGGCCCCGCTGGCGACCATGGAGAAGGTGAGGGCGTCGTCGCCGCTGATGACGTCGAAGTTGTCGGGCTTGTTCTTGATGATCTCGTCCACCTGCTCCAGCGAGCCCGAGGCCTCCTTCACGGCCACGATGTTGGCGAAGTCGCGGGCC
>CAZVWX010000413.1:0-1550 GCA_964631105.1 uncultured Prevotella sp.
GAAGATTGACGAGGAGCAGGTGCAGCTGATGAAACGGCGCGGCGGCGTGGGCCACGACATGTCGCACATCCGCCCAAAGGGGTCGCCGGTGAACAACTCGGCGCTCACCTCGACGGGCCTCGTGCCCTTTATGGAGCGATACAGCAACTCCACACGTGAGGTGGCGCAGGACGGCCGCCGCGGGGCGCTGATGCTCACGGTGAGCATCCGGCATCCCGATGCCGAGGCCTTCATCGACGCGAAGATGACCGAGGGGAAGGTGACGGGGGCCAATGTGAGCGTGAAGATTGACGACGCGTTCATGCAAGCCGTCGTCGACGACAAACCCTACGTGCAGCAGTTCCCCTGCACGGGCGACCATCCGATGGTGCGCCGGGAGGTGCCGGCGCGGCGGCTCTGGGAGAAGATAGTGCACAATGCGTGGAAGAGCGCCGAGCCCGGCGTGCTCTTCTGGGACACCATCCTGCGCGAGAGCATCGCCGACTGCTATGCCGACCTGGGGTTCCGCACGGTGAGCACCAATCCCTGCGGCGAGATTCCCCTCTGCCCCTACGACAGCTGCCGGTTGTTGAGCTTGAACCTCTACAGCTATGTCGACCGCCCCTTCACCCCGGAAGCCAGCTTCGATTATGACAAGTTCCGCACCCATGTGGCTGCAGCCCAGCGCATCATGGACGACATCGTGGACCTGGAGATGGAGAAGATTGACCTGATTCTGGCCAAGATAGACGCCGACCCGCAGTCGGACGACGTGAAGCACACCGAGCGCCACTTGTGGGAGAAGATTCGCACCAAGAGCGGGCAGGGTCGCCGCACTGGTGTGGGCATTACCGCCGAGGGCGACATGATAGCCGCCATGGGGCTTCGCTACGGCACGCAGGAGGCCACCGACTTTGCCGTGGAGGTGCAGAAGACGCTGGCCCTGTCGGCCTACCGCTCGTCGGTGACGCTGGCCGAGGAGCGGGGTGCCTTTGCCATCTACGACGCGCACCGCGAGGAGAAGAATCCCTTCGTGGAACGCATCCGCGAGGCCGACCCCGCGCTCTACGACGAGATGGTCAGCCACGGCCGCCGCAACATAGCCTGCCTCACCATCGCCCCGACGGGCACCACGTCGCTCATGACGCAGACCACATCGGGCATAGAGCCCGTGTTCATGCCCGTCTACAAGCGGCGCCGCAAGGTGAACCCCGGCGACCCCGAGGTGCATGTGGACTTCGTCGACGAGGTTGGCGACAGCTTTGAGGAGTACATCGTCTATCACCGCAAGTTCCTGGAGTGGATGCGTGTGAACGGATATGACACCACGCGACGCTACACCCAGGCCGAGGTGGACGCGCTCGTGGCCCAGTCGCCCTACTACAAGGCCACGGCCAACGACGTGGACTGGCTCATGAAGGTGCGCATGCAGGGAGCCATACAGAAGTGGGTGGACCACAGCATCTCGGTGACGGTGAACCTGCCGGCCCATGTGGACGAGGCTTTGGTGAACAAGCTCTATGTGGAGGCGTGGCGCAGTGGGTGCAAGGGCTGCACCATCTATCGAGACG
>CAZVWX010000414.1:0-1540 GCA_964631105.1 uncultured Prevotella sp.
ATGATGCCAATCATGATGATGAGCGAGATGCCGTTGCCCACGCCCTTGTCGGTGATGCGCTCACCGAGCCAGAGGATGAACATGCTGCCGGCGGCCAGGATGATGGTGGCCGGAATCATGAAGACCGTCCAGCTCACGCCCGAGGAAAGGGCCCCGGCGGCCTGCATCTTCAGGTTGACAAGGTAGGAAGGGGCCTGGAAGAGCAGGATGGCCACCGTCAGTATGCGCGTGTACCACTGTATCTTCTTGCGCCCGCTCTCGCCCTCGCGCTGCATCTTCTGGAAATAGGGCACGGCCACCGCCAGCAGCTGCATGACGATGGACGCTGAGATGTAAGGCATGATTCCCAACGCGAAGATGGATGCATTGGAAAACGCGCCACCGGAGAATGCGTTCAACAGCGACATCAGGCCCGTGGAGGTCTGCGACTGCAACTTGTCCAACATGCCCGGATTGATGCCCGGAAGCACCACATACGAGCCGAAACGGTAGATCGCCGTAAACAGGAGAGTGATGAGGAGCCGCTGGCGCAGGTCCTCAATTCTCCAACAATTCTTCAGTGTCTCAATAAACTTTTTCATCTATCCTTAAATGATTGTAGCGTTACCACCTGCTGCCTGGATGGCCTCCTGGGCAGTCTTCGAGAAAGCGTTGGCCCTGACGTCGACCTTGGCCTTGAGCTCGCCGCTGCCGAGAATCTTGACCAGCTTCTTGCCGTTGGTCAGGCCGGCTTCCTTGAGCTCGGCAACTCCAATCGTGGTAAGGTTCTTCTCCTCGGCAAGCTTCTGCAGCGCCGAGAGGTTCACAGCCTGGTACTCCTTGTGGTTGATGTTCTTGAAGCCAGACTTCGGGACGCGGCGTTGCAGCGGCATCTGGCCGCCTTCGAATCCAATCTTTCTCTTGTAGCCGGAACGCGACTTGGCGCCCTTGTGGCCGCGCGTGGAAGTGCCGCCGAGGCCCGAGCCGGGGCCGCGGCCAATGCGGCGACGCGAATGCGTGGAGCCCTCGGCCGGTTTCAAATTATGTAACTTCATGATAACTTCTCGTATTAAATGGTTATTTTACTATTTCCACGAGGTGGTGCACCTTGCGGATCATGCCACGGCTGCTGGGAGTGTCCTCAACCTCAACAACCTGCGAAATCTTGCGGAGCCCCAGCGAGGCAAGCGTGCGCTTCTGGTCGACGGGGTATCCTATCTTGCTCTTGATCTGCTTGACTTTTATCGTTGCCATTGTGATATCCTCCTTTGCGTTTAACCGTTGAACACTTTCTCCATGCTCACATTGCGGTCGCCGGCCACGGTGTAGGCGTCGCGCACCTGCGAGAGGGCGAGCACGGTGGCCTTCACCAGGTTGTGGGCGTTCGAGGAGCCTTTCGACTTGGCTATGATGTCCTTCACCCCGACGCTCTCGAGCACGGCGCGCATGGCGCCGCCGGCCTTCATCCCCGTACCGGCGGCGGCGGGCTTCAGCAGCACGTGGGCCCCGCCGAACTTCACCTCGACCTCGTGGGGGATGGTGCCCTTGAGCACGGGCACCT
>CAZVWX010000415.1:0-1522 GCA_964631105.1 uncultured Prevotella sp.
TAGAAGCGGTCGAAGGCGTGCTCGGCGTCGATGAAGGCGGCGATGCCTCCGGCCTTCTGCGCCTCGGCGATGGCGTGGATGGCCAGGGTGGTCTTTCCCGACGACTCCGGCCCGAATATCTCGGTGATGCGCCCGCGCGGGTAGCCGCCCACGCCGAGCGCCACGTCGAGGCCGATGCTGCCCGTGGGAATCACGTCGACATCGGCCACGCGCTCGTCGCCGAGCTTCATGATGCTGCCTTTGCCGAAATCCTTCTCAATCTTTGCCATGGCGGCGCTCAGCGCCTGCAGCTTTCCAGCCTTGTCGGCCGGTTTCGGTGCGGCGCCCTTCCGGGCCGTCTTGCGCCCCGCCGCCTTGGTCTCGTCGGCCTCGCCGGCAGTCTGTCCGCCGGCAGCGGCTTCCCCCCCGGAGGTTGCGGCCTCGCCGATGGGGTCTAAGTTTTTTTCTTCGTCAAGCATAAATATCGTTTTGCAGTATTCGTTTCCAGGTTTTCGTTTTCTCGTTGGAGCCGCGCCCTCCGCACCGCCGCCCGTCCGGACAGGCGCGACGGGCTCTGCGCCGCCGTGCGGCTACAGCTCCAGGTCGGCGTCGAACACCTCGTGCCAGGGCAGTCCTTGGCGGGCGATGGTGTCGAGGAAGGGGTCGGGGTCCATCTGCTCCACGTTCCACACGCCCGGCCGCCGCCACACACCCTTCAGCACCATCATGGCCCCGGCCATGGCGGGCACGCCCGTGGTGTAGCTCACGCCCTGCATGCCCGTCTCCTTGTAGGCGGCCTGGTGGCTGCAGTTGTTGTATATATAATAGGTGTGGGGCTTTCCGTCCTTCGTGCCGCTGATGCGGCAGCCGATGCTCGTCTCCCCGTCGTAGTTCTCGCCCAGGTCCTGCGGGTTGGGGAGCACGGCCTTGAGGAACTGCAGCGGCACGATGTCCACCTTCACCGTCGTCGTGGGGTCGTCGGCCAGCGGCGCCTCGTAGGTGATGGGGTCTATGCGGCTCATGCCGAGGTTCTGTATGCAGTCGAGGTAGGTGAGGTATTGTTGTCCGAAGGTCATCCAGAAGCGTCCGCGGCGGATGGTGGGATAGTGCTTCACCAGGCTTTCCAGCTCCTCGTGGTGCATGAGGTAGCTCTCGCGCGGCCCGATGTTGGGATAGGTCAGGGGGCGGTGCACGGCCAGGGGCTCCGTCTCAATCCACCGGCCGTCCTCATAGTAGAGGCCTTTCTGCGTGATTTCGCGGATGTTGATTTCCGGGTTGAAGTTGGTGGCGAAGGCGTGGTGGTGGTTTCCGGCGTTGCAGTCCACGATGTCGAGGGTGTGCATCTCGTCGAAGACGTGCTTGGCGGCGTAGGCCGTGAAGGCCTGCGACACGCCGGGGTCGAATCCGCAGCCGAGGATGGCGGTGAGGCCGGCTTGGGCGAAGCGGTCCTGGTAGGCCCACTGCCAGGAGTACTCGAAGTGGGCCTCGTCGCGCGGCTCATAGTTGGCCGTGTCCAGGTAGTGGCATCCCGTGGCCAGGCAGG
>CAZVWX010000416.1:0-1518 GCA_964631105.1 uncultured Prevotella sp.
CCTTGTACATCGCGTGGGCCCTTTCCAGGCGGCGGGCCACGGCCGTGATGTCGGCGAGCTGTCCGCTCTTGATGTCGTCCACGAGCCGTTCCTCCTCCTCCTCGGGCAGCAGCAGTCCGCCCAGGTCGTTCCACTGGCCCGTGCCCGTGGAGCTTTCGGGCAGGGAGGCGTCGTGCTCGGCCAGCGCCTGGCCGATGTACATGCGGATGGCCATGTCGTAGGCCTTGATGCCGTGGAGCAGGCTTCCGTGGCGTATGACGCATCCCTCGTAGTTGTAGCTGGCCGCGTCGCCCATCTGTGCTTTCAGGTTTTCCAGCACTTTCTTCCCCTGGATGCACTCCAGCGCCACGCGCGGGTTGAGCCAGTCGAAGTTGACGAGCGAGTCGCGTCCCGAGTAGGGGCGCATGTCGCGTTTGGGCCATTTGCCCGTGTCGCGCCAGGTGCCCACGGTCGCCAGGTTGCGCCCGGGCACCACGCAGGTGCCGTCGCCCTGTCCGAAGATGTAGCTGAAGGGCAGCGACGTGAGCCGCGGGTGGTTGGCCACCTTCCCCATGACCATGGAGAACGCCCCCACCGACGCCGGCCAGAGCACGTGGGCCCCCGACGCCGTCTTGCATCCGCGCTCCAGCGTGCCCCAGTGCAGGGGCCCCATCTTGTAGGCGTGGTTGCTGAAGTTGGTGGCCGAGCCGGCATTGTAGAAGGCGAACTCCCCGCCGATGAGCAGCGAGCTCTTGTGGTGGCTCACCGTGAACGGGCCGCAGAAGGCGGCGCACGTCTCGCCGTTGTCTATCCACGAGTTGGCGAAGAAGAGGGTCGACTCGGCCGACGCCCCCTTGCCGATGTGGCACGCCTCGCCCACGAAGCAGTTGTCCACCTGTGCGCCGTCGAGGATGCTGCTGCCCGCCTGCACCACGGAGTTGTCGATGATGACGCCGTTGCCGATGTATGTGGCCGCGTCGGGGGTGCTTAGGATGGTGCAGTCGCTCACCCGGCAGGCCCCCGAAATCTCGCAGTCGTCGCTCACCACCACGTTGGTCAGCTCGGCGGTGTTGGTTATCTTCACGCGGTAGCCCACCTGGCTCCGTTCGGGGCGGCGCATGCCGGCGTCGTCTCTCACCATCCGGCGCAGGGCCTGCGCCAGGGGCGCGTCGTCGGCGTGCCTCACCATGAGCGCCGCCAGCTGCGAGGTGAGCCCGCCGAAGAGCGTCACGTTGCCGCCGCCGCCCTCGTTGAGCACGGCCACGAGGTTGCCCTCGCCGTAGTTGGCCCCCGAGGTGGTGGTGATGCAGCCCACGTTCATCAGGCAGCACTCCTCGCCGATGTCGCAGTTGTGTATGTAGCCGCCGATGTGGGCGATGAGGCAGTTGTCGCCGATGGTGACGTCATTGAGCGTGGCGTCGGTGATGCCGGAGTGGACGGGGAAGCCCTCGTCCACCTCGATGTTCTTGTTGAACACGCCCAGGTTCACCTCGCCGTAGAAGTCCACGCCGCGCACCCACGCCGCGTCGAACTCCTCGG